>CAKZYI010000424.1 GCA_937884735.1 uncultured Pleurocapsa sp. | reverse complement strand
ATGAGCCCGAACAGCCAGGAATTCGATAGGAAGAGCTGTCAGTATTACTGCACGAGGCATCGATGAATCCTCTAATTCGCTTGAAATTCACTGTAGTACTTGACATAATTGTGACGGTTAAATTGAGCTTTGAGCACATTCTAGAGGTTTTCTTTTGATTTTATCAGTGAATAAAATGGGTGGCCAAAATACTTGCTAGCTCTAGGCTCAAATTCAACCATGAGTACAAAAGATTCTTTTCTAGAAGTATTTGCTAACTGAGTATAACTGCCTAAAGTCAGAGCAAGCCCAGCTACTTGGCTTCGGGATAATTTGCTGTATGTGACACTAAGGAGATTAGGCGCGGTTGTATCTTTTGACATAGCCGAAGGCATATATCCTAATAAGGTTGCCTGTCCATGTGTTTTTCCTGGGAAAAAGAAAAATCTGATCCCCCTATATTTGCGTTGGGATTTGACTTATCTCTTCTCTCCTCTTCATTTTTTTAGTTCTAATGAACTATAGTGTTTTCGCAATAGTGCTTGCTAAATGAGAAATAAACCAGTCTCATTTTTTCTTTTCGATGCCCTGAAACTTTTGGTTCAAAATGATTTCAGAAGTTTCTATTTTTAATTCCTTCGCAAAATAATACTTGGACAGGCATCATCCTAATAAGCTGAGTAGACGCTTGGCAAGCTTCTCTAACGAAGTCACTATAGACTTTGGATATGCTGAGGAAATGGTGTTGAGCGGCCCGTGCTATGTGGAAAGCCTCAGAGTGGTTGGAGTGTTTATCAAAAGCCGAGGTAATTGGATTCAAGCTACACTAATCAGGAACTGGCAATCCCTCCAGAATTTCAACGGTTAATGCACCAGGATTCGGAGCGCTATCAGATGCAGCAGTAGTGGAGAAAGTAGTCTGTTTCTCAAGCTTCTCAGTTTATTCTGGTGGCTGTAGGATGCCCTAATGAGTTAGATTTCTGGGGGTTAAGGGTTTGTCGAGTAAGAAATGTTTGGTGTAACCAGCGGCGACAGCAGCAGCATAAGCGCGCCATTGGTCATGTTTATTGGAGTCGGCATAGTCACACAGGGCACGAATCACCAAACAACGAATTTGATCAAAACTCTGCCATGCAGCAGAAATAACTCCGTAGCCTTCCATCTCAATTGTCATAATTTCCCGATTTGCAGCAGCTATTGCATCTCGCTCAGCCGCATCTGCAATCTCCTTGTCACCTGAAGCAATTACACCTGGTTCAACCTTAGGACGCGTATTAGTGCCATCTGGTCGCTCAGCAAGAATTGAAAAGTCAGAATCAGGCAACGCATTCACACGATCTAATAGGGTGGCGTCTACCGGAATCTGTTTAGGTTCAGGCAGTTTACCTTCCGCAGTTATCTTACTTGTTTCGTAGTAATAAACTTCCTTGCCAACAACTAAATCTCCAAGCTTTTGTTTGGATTCTGGTTTAGCTGTTGCTGAAATACCGGTCATAAGGACAGCAGCAGGTTGCCAGTGATGTAACGTATCATTAGTGAGAATAGCTGCATTGACATTTGCTATGTCTATAGACTGAGCTACAACAATTTTATAAAATCTACTATCATTGAGGAATACTTGCTTACACCAGTAGGTACGAGAACCTTTTCGGACACGGTCCTTTATTTCATCAATTCCGAAAGCATTTAGAACAGCTAATCTTTCAGCCTTGATTGCTGTAATAATCATAAAATCAACTAGATAGTCCATTCTATTGAAGGAATTATCATTAGTAATATCTTCTTGAGGCATCTGAGTACTTTCCTTGATTTCTAACAAAATTAGTTCAAGAGTAACTTGATAGTCTTCAGATTTGATCGCAAAATTAGATTGTCTAAAAAATTCACTAATCCTTTTATATTTTGAGCATGATGATAGATCTTTAAGTTTTTCTAAAACACACAGATTTTCTTCTTGGTTTCTTAGCATTTCCAAAATTTGGATTAGTTCTGCCTTATCAAGCTGAACCACTAAACCAATTAACTCCTCAAGGATCTCATTAAAAACATCTAAATTATTTATTTTTTTGATTGCAGACTCTAATTTAGCTAGTCGGCTTGAAAGATTAGATTCCAATAATATGGACTTAGAAATATTAGCCGATAAGTCATTGTATGACATAACAAAAGCCTGGTGAATTGGAGAGCGCCAAATCAACTCGCCATAACGCATCTTCAAAAAACCTGCCCAGAATGCAGATGTCCAATCTGAGTGATTAAATTCAAAATTAGGAATCTGAAGACAATCATAATCAGGTCGGCAGTTTAGAAAGTCTTCCTTATTATTGGCCAACTTATTCAATAGCTCCTTTGTATAGCCTGATAATGTATTCCAATTATCTTGTATTGGAGCAAAATAAATTGAGAGATCCTCAGAGTCTTGGAATGAGTTGGCAGCTTGCTCGATTAGTGATGGAATGCCATTTGTTAAATCATGAAGCTGTGCTACTTTTTTAATATTATAAGTAGAGTAATGATTCTGAAGATCTTCGTATGTACATCCATCTATAAAAAGACGCTTTGAGATATTAAAAGGTGAAATACTAGAGATTTTATTGAAAGATAAATTCCATAAACGGAAGCCACCTGTTACAAGAAAGCGTAATTTAGCTCCTGCCTCCCCAGGATTATTCCGCTGATTGTGATACTCTCGTAATAGAAGTAAAAGTTCCTTTAGAGGTTCTTCGGAAACTTCAGCCAAATCTTGTAAAATAATTACCAAGTAATTACTAGAAGTCTTGCTCCCCAAAAGTCCTAGAAGACTTCTTAAACGGATATCAGATGGATAGGACTTCTCACTTTCAGTAAGCTGGCTTAATTGCTTGCATATTTCCTCTCTCGGGGGAACCTGTGTAGAAGCATCTAATAATCTTTGAAAAAAGATTTCCATAAATGAATCGCTTTTATGAACATTCTGAGGTAGACCTACAGAAATAAATTTCATCCCGAAAAAAGTTTTCTTGTTATTTAAAAGCTGATTTATAAGAACTCTCTTGCCAACTCTTCGTTGCCCCAGTAAAGAAACATACTCAGTTTGAAGCAGTTGACAAAGATTAGCAATTATTTGATGGCGTTGGATCATATCATTGAACTCCATCGGGTTTATATTTCAACAATTCAGCTTCCAAAAGTGACTGAGGTTCGCGAACATTAATTGCTTTGGTGAGGTAACTAGATGCTAATTTGAAACGGCCTAATTCGAACTCTTTTAATACACCAAATTGCACTAAAAAATTTAGTGTGCTATCGAGCTTCTCTCTCTCTAAATTTATACCCCTCTTAGAAAAAAAATGAGTTAATTGTTTTCTATCTATCTGCCCTGACATTGCTGCTAAAATTGTTATTGTCATTGACTCCCAAGTCTGTGCATACTTATAATGCTCAAACACTATGTCTAAGAAAGAAGGTAATGTCTCAACCTTTTCTATATCAGAGTCTTGAATCAGGCTATTTTGACGAATAATACCAAGTAGTTTTATGCAAAATTCTTGAATTAATACAGCCACCCCATCTGTGCCAAGATAAATGCGATATGCCTGGCCTTCGCTGATTGAAAAACCTAACGATTCCATTGGTTTCTGAATTAGTCCAATAGCATCTGTTTCATTTAAACCTGTTAATATTATCTCTTCTGCAAAGTTTCGAAATGGTCCTCCTTCAACAACGACAGCTTCACGTAAACTCTTATGACCTGCTAAGTAAAACTTACAATAACCTTCATTTTGCAAGGCTCGCATATGCCAACCTAATTCATTAGCTTGCTTAGTATTTTTCAGAAATATCTGATCTACTTCATCTAAAAGAAATGAAAGATTTTGGTTCCCCCTCATACTCACATGTGATTTGAGAGTTGAAGACCAGTCTTCTAAACTGATATCTGGGGAGAACTTGTATCCTAATTTTCTCCACGTATCCGCAAAGAATGATGGTAACCCTAAAATTGTCAGTGGTCCAATAACTTGATTTCCTAATCCCTCTAATCTTGTTCCAAGATATTGGAGAAGGGAAGTTTTACCACTGCGATTAGCTCCTAAAATAATTCCTCCTTTTTGGCTCCCATATACTAAACGGGCCAACTCATCTTCTCTCCCAAAAAAAAGTTTGGTTGCGCCCTTTGTTTGATAAGGTAGTATGCCCGGCAAAACATTTATATTAATTTGCCTTAGCAGAAAGCGTGTTAGCCATGCCAGTAGCTGTTCTTCTGGCACCTCAATCATTTCGTTTAAAGCTTCACCAGATAGTTGAATAGTCTGCAGTGGAGCAACAGTGGGCAATTGACGGTCACTCATAACGTTTCCAACTATTAAAAATATTGCATCTCTCTCATTTGCGATAGTAGTCAAACGATTGTAAAAGGCTTTCCCCTCTCCTATCTCCAAACAAAAAATCGCTTTTTTGGTTCTTAACCGGAAAACTGTTTCAGGAAGAGAAATCTCCCAAATACTTCCTCGAACCAACTCCGGAATATCAATCAGTTGAAAATCTGTTGCTCGAATACATCGAATAATAGCTTCTGCAAGTCGCTGATGATGTTTAATTATTTTATTAGCAGTATATTTTCTGATTACCTCCATATCTTCAATTCGAGTTTCCGAAGCAATAATATCATCCAATTCAATTCCGAAGGACAGTGGTATAGACCTGAGCTGATTTCTGGTTTCATTTGCAATAGGAAATTCTTTCCGAATACTTTCCAAAAAAGATTCTTCATACTGTTGTAATTGCTGTTCATATTGTCGTAGTTCTAAATATGGCCGCCTTTTTAATACTGGTCTTAGGCCTTCAGTAATTCCTTCTAAGTCGATAGCATTACAGCCTAATGAATAGGCAGTTTCAACAGACTGAACAGTTATTAACGCATTATAAAAACTAGTTAAAAATGCAGTTACAGCTCTCTGATTAACTCTCGTGCTAATACTAATCACATAGTCAACATATTGAACGATAGTTTCTGCTTGAACCTCTGAGGAACAGCCATCAAGCACAACACATGTTATTTGCCCTACAAATAATTTAAAGATATCTATTAAATTTTTCTCTGAGAGAGTATTGACTTCCCCCATTTCATTCTCTAATACTAGTCCTTCATTTTCGATGTCACTTCCTAGAAAATGAATAATTTGTGGACTAGTCTCTAAAATTGCACGTCTTATATCTCTTGTTCTAACTGCCCATTTTTCATGCAATACTAGTCGATCGCGATTGCCACTAAGTCTAAAATTTTTGTGTATTTCTCTTGCTTTTTCATCTAGCATTAACCGGTTTGTACTTTTAGAGTTAGCAGCTAAAAGTAAAATTTTGATATTTGTTTTGATATTTGGGAATATCTTTGGAGATTGGATCGAAATAGTGGGAGATGTATCAATTTTGGTTTTTGCTAATACTTCAAATGCAAAAGCACTGGCATGGTGAGCAGCCTTCTCTTGCCTTCTAGATTCTGTTACAAAGTCATAATCGCTTTTATAGTCAATTAGATCAGAAATCCCTCGAATTATGAGTGCCTTGACATCAGAGTATGCAGAAGCTGCACTCAGAAATCCAAAACCTTCCATCTCAACCAAAATCGCATCTCGATTATTAGCTCTGAGCAATCTGAATTCTTCTGATTGGCTAGATCTAATAACCTTATCAACACTAGCAATTGGTGCTACAAAGACATGAGGTGTTTGGTCGGAACTTTCCGGTAACCGTTGTAACCAGTCTGTTTTTCTTGCCTCTGCTTTGGCTCTTTGCACTAATCCATAGTCGCACAGAATATTCTTACCAGAAGACTGGTTGTTAACTGTATTGAAGTCATAACTGTAAACCTGATTTACTGCAACGACATCCCCAATCGTGACGTCTTTAATTCCCCCGGCAATACCGACAAGCAACAAGATGTCATTTTTATAGTAGGCAATCACTCTTTCTGCTTCAATAGCTGCCCCTGAGTCTCCAGCTCCTATTTCAGCTATCCCAACTTCCCATATCTGATTATTAGCAGCAAA
>CAKZYI010000423.1 GCA_937884735.1 uncultured Pleurocapsa sp. | reverse complement strand
AGTGGAGTCTCCTTCTACTACTATATAAGTTGGGTCGCCTTTTAAACCTTGAGCCAAAGTGCGATCGCCTGGTTGATGAGAAGCAATAAAATCGCTAACGATAATATCATTTCCCAAAGCGTCTTTTGCCGTTACACCACCACCAGCACCACCGCCAGTGTTGGGAATAAAATATTGTACGACTGGATATAAAGCTCCTAGGGCTACTCCTGTGATTGAGCCGAAGGTAAGCAAATTCATAAATTGTCTGCGTCCTAGATCGGGGACATCGTTGTCGTCCATGTTAGGAACATTACCAGAAACTTGAGCCATTACTATTGATAAATTGTATTTTTTTTGTAAACGTAAGATGATGACTGTGAGATATCTAAAATCATTTATTTATAAAGAGTTTACGCAATTCTCCGTCTTTAAAAGATAACAGTTGCGTGTCTATTAAATGAAGTTTACTAAAGAATTGTTACCAATAGTTAGCTTGGCAAAATTTATTTCAACTTTACTTTGAACGCAATATGAACCAATGTATTAAATTATTACAGAGAACGAGTATCCATTCCACTTGCAGTTAGTTTCTTTTTTAATAAAAATATGATTACAGGCGAACAACTACACCAGATTTTATTAGAAAAGTGGGGCTATTCCTACGATATACAGCTTAGGAAAGTAAAAGGAAAAATTTTCGTTCAGGTAATGTGGAAATACTTAGAACAGGCTTCTTTTCCCCTATCTCCTCAAGAATATGCCGAAAATCTTAATGCGATCGCCAACTATCTCAATGCTTGGAACGGTGTAGAGCAGTTACAGTCTTTTATTGAGAAAACTCGCGAACGTCCTCGATTGGGCAAAGCCGTAAGCATTCAACTGGATTTGGGAGAACGCAGTTCGGAATGGATTTTGGACGATGTTTAAATGAATGTTAATAAATATTACGTCCTGTTCTATTTTCTTCTTTTCGTAGTCGGCTATGGTAGTTTCAGCAAGCTATTTTTTGTCTGTACTCTCGGGCGATCTCTGCAAAATTTTCAGCAGAAGCAAGATTGAGGAGTGCAAGGGGTAAATATTAAATCTAGGCGATCGCCTGAATGAGTTATTCTATGTTCTCTACTCTTGGATAGTCATAATTTATCAAACTGTCAATGAGTAAGAATACATAGTCAATAAAAGTGAAGGAGATTTAACCAATCAGCCTGAGAGGTGAAATGATGCGATCCCTCTAAGCATTGATAAACCTCGCTTTGTCCACTTTCAAAAATGCTTATTTTCAAAAATTTTCAGCATTCTCCAAACTATCATGCAATTTTGATTAAATTTTACAGTAGTCTGTAGGAGAAAGTAAACTCGTCAAGCCATTCTCAATAACAGAGCTTAATATTTTGTAACTTATTAATTATTTATATTTTCTAATACGCTAGCGATAAAAAATAACAGTTGGGTTTTATTTAGTTAATAAAATATTGATGTAGTTTGTATCTTTGCGATCTACAAACTAGTAAACTGGTTAATGGTTAAATAAGACAGCTTGAGGCGATCGTGGAATACAAACGAGTTGGGGTAATTGGTGGCGGACAACTGGCTTGGATGATGGCAGCAGAAGCACCCAAGCTTGGTATTAATTTAACCGTACAGACTCCCAACCAAGACGACCCAGCTGTAAAGAGATCTTATGACGTAATTTTTGCTGATGTTGATGATGCCTTCGGTACAGCCAAGCTAGCCAAAGTTTGCGATGTTATCACCTTTGAGAATGAGTTTATCGACCTCGAAGCATTACAAAAACTGGTACAAAAAGGAATTTATTTTAATCCCAGCATAGATGCTCTTGCTCCCCTATTAGATAAATACAATCAGCGTAACTATATCAAAAGCATTGATATCCCCGTACCGAAATTTAGTCTTTATTCATCTCAACAAGACCTTGTTGCTAATTTTGGTTTTCCCGTCGTTTTAAAAGCTCGTCGTCATGGTTATGACGGACAAGGAACTTTTATTATCAAAGACGCTGAGAGTTTAGCAAAGCTAGGTGCAAGTATTCCGATACGGGAACTATTAGTAGAAGAATTTATTCCCTTTGAAAGAGAATTAGGTATCATCGCCGCCAGAAACAAATCGGGGGATGTTGCTATTTATCCCGTGACTGAAACTTATCAAAAAAATCAGGTGTGTCATTGGACGATCTCACCTGCTGATGTAACAAAAGAAGCAGCAGAAGAAGTAAAAGCGATCGCTTGTAAGATTTTAGAACAGCTAAATGTCATCGGCGTGTTTGGCATAGAATTCTTCTTGACTAAAGACAATCGCGTCTTAGTTAACGAAATAGCTCCCCGCACCCATAATTCAGGACACTATACTCTAAATGGCTGTGAAACTTCTCAATTCGCCATGCAGCTACAGGCTGTTACGGGAATGTCTTTGGGTTCGACAGCATTAAAATCTGCTGGAGCTTTGATGGTTAACCTATTAGGGTTTGAAGAGTCTGATTCGGATTATCAAGAAAAACGCGATCGCATTTTAGAGATTCCTAATTCCTTCGTTTATTGGTACGGTAAATCTTCTCGCTTTGGGAGAAAGTTAGGTCACGTTACCGTAGTGCTTAACAAGAAAGAATTAACTCAAGCAAAATCTACGATAGAGAAAATAGAATCTATTTGGTATGAAAATTAATAGATAGCGATCGCAATTCTATTAAAAAAATCAAAAAATTTATACATTGCCAAAATGCCGACAGTTTTAAGAATAGGAGCATATCGTTTTTATTTCTACAGCCACGAGCCTAACGAACCTCCTCACATTCACGTTGACAGAGATAACCTTTCAGCTAAGTTTTGGTTAGAGCCAGTAGCATTAGCTAAAAACATTGGATTTAGAGGGAAAGAGCTAAGAAAGCTAGAATCGTTAGTACGAGAAAATCAAATTAAACTATTGAAGGCGTGGAATGAGTATTTTTGCAATTAAAGCTGATGAAAGAGTACAAAATGTCTACTTTAGTAAAGACAATATCAGCGTAGATTTAATGGACGGTAGAACTATTATCGTTCCTTTAGCTTGGTATCCCAGACTATTAAAAGCTACTCCCAAGCAAAGAGATGGGTGGTCAGTCTGTGGTGGCGGTTATGGTATCCACTGGGAAGAAATTAACGAGGACTTAAGCACAGAAGGATTATTAAGAGGCGCGCCAGCACCCCGCAGTCAATTTCGGAATTAATATTTTGTTCTGGCGATCGCTGCGATCGATATTTATTAATCGCTTTAAAGAAAACCTTCCACTCCTAATTTAACGGAGATACAAGGCTTCTTTTTCTGATAATTGAGGATAATTTTTGGTGTTTAAAATTGTTTTACCAGTTGTATCGATAAAGTTCTTTTTTCCATCCTGAATTACTTTGGCAAAGCCACCTAAAAAAGAGCCAGTCTTATCAAATTGTGGTGCGACCGCAATTTCGCCAGATTTATTAATATAGCCATATTTGTCGTCTATTTTTACTGCCGCTAAGTCTTCGCTAAAACTAGTAATCCAATCAAATTGAGGATAGATAACAAAGTCGCCTTTTTCATCAACAAAACCCCATTTGCCGTTAACTTCAACTATCCGCAAGCCACCGCGGAAATAGAAATCAAAATTTCCCGATTCTGATGGTCTGGGGTTTTCTTTAATTGCAGTATTATCAACCTCGATGCCAACCAAACTGCGACAAAGATTATCTATTTTTTCTCTCGCACCCCAATTATGATGCTGAGATTTAACTAGCAATTCTCCCTGGCGATTGATTACACAGTAATAATTCTGATATTTTCCTTCAGTAGTCAGGACGGCTAAATTATCGATAAATAAGTCTCTATTTTTATCTATTGTATTAGCTGTTGTATCGGGTTCAATTAAATCAGCTTGAGGATCGCGATCGAAGTTATTTTCATTGTCATTTAGATATACAATAACGCCATTTTGATAAATGTATATCGGCTTATCTTTTAAAGAAGCGATTGTATTTCCTTGCAAGTCGATAATGTCCGCTTGTTTATTCTTGTAGGCAATCAAACGATTGGGATCTAAAGTTCGACGAGATAAAGAGTTGGAAATTGTATCGTAATCTAATGCCAAAAACTTTTTAGTTTTGATGTTTAGCAAACCAGATTTGCCATTTTGTTTAGCAATTAAATAAGCATTCTGAATTAATTTTATGTCTGTAGTTCGTAAATCAGAGTTGCTGGAGATATGGAATTTAGCAGGAATAATTATTTTCCCCGTCAAATCGGCAATTCCCTCTCTTCCCTGTCGGGCAAAAACTACATAACCGCGATCGAGTAACGAACCGTTTAGCTCATCGCCTTCGATCGCAATAAAGGTATTATCTTTAATATTCAGAATTCCTTTTTGACCGTGCTTGGTAGCGAGCGCATAATTTGAATAAGAATTAGGAATAATCGTTTCGTACTCAATTGGAACAATTATTTCACCATTAGCAACATTTAAAATACCTAGCCTATTTTTTTGGGTAACGATCGCATATTTGAATTTTGTAGAATAAAAATCTTTCAGCAACAAATGAGTTTTATTGCCTTGTTTCAATAGGGAAACCGCATCATCTTTGATTTCATTAATATCTTGGCTTGAATTGACAGCAAAATAGTATTCATCAGCAGATAAGAGTTCGATCTCGTCATAACTTAAAGGAGTAAAGCGATCGAACTTAGGATCGTAAATTCCTGTTTGACCGTCTTTGGTAGCGATACCATAATCTTCTTTGATGTTTATATAATCAATGCGATCGTATTGGGGGGGAATCAATATATTGCCGTAGGTAAAATCTATGACCCCTTGCTTGCCGTTTTTGGCTGTATAAACACTGCGGAAACCTAAATTTCTAGAGAATCGAAAAATTTTGTCATATTTAAAAGGTAGATGTATCTTGCTATTAGCATCGATAATACACTGCTTACCGCTTTTAGTCGCGATCGCATAATAATCGGCATCGGTGAGAAAAGCGGTAAACTCTTCTAATCCCTTTACAACAATTAATCTCGATTTAAGATTAAACAAACTGGTTAAATTATTTTTCTTTGCTAGTAAATATTTCGATTGAGGAAATCTAACGGTGATACTGTCATATTCAAAGGGAAGCAACTCTTTTCCCTGTAAATCGATCGCTCCTTGAAAGCCTTTTTGTGTAGCGATGACATAACCGCAATCTAGATTAACTCCGTTAACTTCGTCGTATTTAAAAGGAATGAGAGTGTTGCCTTGAGAATCTATAATTCCTTGTTTGTTGTTGCGGGTAACAATGCCATAGCTTTTGGAGTCAAAACTTTCAATCTTTCCTTCTACTAATGGAATAATCGTATCGCCCTCAAAGTTAATAACTCCTTGTTGATTATTAACTTTGACAATATAAGATTTCTGATAAGCTTTTGAAAGTTCGATGCTGTCATATTCAGTAGGAACGATCGCTTTCCCGACTGCATCAACTACTCCCTGACGATTGTTTTGCGTAACGATGTAAGCATTGTCTTGAGGATTATAAGGATTCCAAACATCTGTTTGTTGGCGAACTACCTCATCTATTTTTTCATAGCCCAAAGGTAGAAGGGTATTGCCATAAACGTCCATCACTCCCTGATACTTGCCTTGAGTTACGATGGCGTATTTTTGTCTTAGGTCGATAGTAGAAATTTTAAAGGGAATAATTGCTTTGTTATTAATCCCTAAAAGACCTTCTTTGCCATTTTTACGAGCAATACCGTATCCGTCTTCTATAATTTTTCGCTCTATGCTTTCGTATTCAAAAGGAACGATCGCTGTATCGTTAAGATCGATAATTCCCGTCTGGTTATCTTTTTGGGCAATAGTATAACCCAAGTCGATAATATTGTTATCGAGGCTCTCATACTCAAAAGAAACTAAAACCTTTCCCTGAAGATTAACAACTCCTTTCTTGCCATCTTTAGTAGCGATCGCTAAACCTTCAGTAATAATGGTAGTTCCAATCGTATCGAATTCAAAAGGAACAAC
>CAKZYI010000422.1 GCA_937884735.1 uncultured Pleurocapsa sp. | reverse complement strand
ATTATGAATAATAGAGAACCATTAAATTCATCACTAATTGATCCAGTCGTTTCTCCATTAAATATAAATAACAATCATGATATAAGCGCAGAATTATCAAATATAAATAATCAAATTATTTTTATTGACTCTAAAGTGGATGATTATCAAATATTAATTGATAACATAATCAACTCCACAAAAATTGTAATTTTAGATAGCCAACAGGATGGCATATTTCAAATTACCGAAACCTTAAGCCAATATGACAGTTTGGACGCAGTTCATGTTGTTTCTCATGGCGATAGTGGAAAGCTATTTCTTGGTAATACCACATTAAACCAGGATACCCTGTCAAAATACAAGAATGAACTAAATAATTGGGATAGTTCTATTCATGAAGAGGGCGATATTCTTCTTTATGGTTGTAATGTAGCTGCCGATTTGACAGGTGCAGAATTTATTGAGCAATTAAGCGAGTATACACAAGCTGATATTCAAGCTTCGGACGATCTTACAGGTAGTAGTGAGCTTGGTGGTGATTGGTATTTAGAACACAAAACAGGAAAAATTGAAGCAGAAGCAATTTTCAACGGCGAAACTGTAGAAGTCTATAGCCATAGTTTAGATAGTTTTGCAAACGATAGTTTTTTTGGCGACGATACATTTGACCGAACTTTTACAATAGATGGTATCAATTCTGATTTTGGTGGTCGTCCGATTTTCAGGCTTGAGTTAAATAGCTCCTTTGACTCTCCTGATATTGATATCGTACAACCACCTCTGTTAGATTTTAACCCTGACTTTATTAATACTGGTCTGAGACTTGAATATATTCCACCGGGCTTAGAAGTTGTTAATTCTCCAGATAGTTCAGAAGGATCTTCAGTCAATTTTATTAAGTCTGAAGATCAACCATTTCTACTTAATTTTGGACAACCTTTTAATCCCTTCCGAGGTGTAATTGTAGAAAATCATGACTATAGTGAAAGTTTTAGCAACAACCATCTTCTTCATCCCTTTGATGCCAGTTCACTAAACTTTAATCCATATAATTTTGAATTTAGCTCTATTTCTACATCGACAATAACAACAGTAAGAGCAGACGAATCCGTTGTTACTACAGAGCAAATTAAATTTAATTTTGACTCTGGTACTTTTGACTTTAGTTCTTTGACTTCTGACAATTCTCTAAAGATTGCTCTTCGCCCTGGTAATTTTGACCTTTTGGGTATTGAAAATTACGATAATACTGTAAGAATAAATGAAAACTTCTCATTTGAAGCAACGGCTGTAGAGTTCCGTCCCAATTCTATAACATTTGACTATAAACCAGAATCAGCTCAATTTAATCTTGACTCTTTCGCAGCAAATGCTAATTTGTTTGAAGATAAGTTTTCCGCTAGCGATTTTGAACAAGGAATATCTATAGATCGGCTAAATGCCAGTGATTTCCGAGCTTTAGACTATGCTTTTGAAGGGGATGAAATCTTTGATCTGGCACATTACAAAGCTCAAGCAGACCTTGTTAATGGGATTAATCCTTACACTGATTACGTAGAAAATGGTTGGAGAGCAAATCTAGATCCTCATCCTCTTTTCGATACTTCTTATTATCTTAGTAACAACACAGATGTTGAGAATGCTGGTGTAGAACCATTAAAACACTACACGACAATTGGCTTTGCAGATCCTAATCCCAATCGAGATCCCCATCCTCTTTTTGATACTTCTTATTACAACGAAAACAATACGGATGTAGTTAATGCCAATAAAAGTCCTTTATCGCATTATGTCGAAAGTGGCTTCACTGAAAACTTTAACAGACGAGATCCTAATCGGCTTTTTGATTCATCCTATTACAATGCCAGCAATCCAGATGTAGTAGCAGAGTGAGTTAATCCCTTAATTCACTACATTCAGTTTGGCTGGAGGGAAAGTCTTCCTAATAATGAAACAGGAACTAACCCCAATCGAGATCCAAATCCTCTGTTCGATACAGAATTCTATTATGAAGCCCATCCAGATGTCAGAGATGAAGTACTAGCAGGTAATTCTAATGCTAATCCGCTTCAACACTCTTTAGAATTTGCAGGTAGTGAAGGTAAATTTGCTAATGAAACTAGGATTACACACTCTACTTCTGATGCTGCAAATCAGTCCAAACTTTCTCTATTCCTCAATGCACAATCGGAAGGCTTTGAATATGCCAAATTTGAGTTTAGCAAGCTAGATATTGACTTAACTCCTTTAGATAATGGAGATATAAGAGTTGCTGGAATTGGTATATTTTTTGCTCCTTTTATAATAGATGCCATTCTATTTACCATTGTTGCTGGAACAAGCTATAAGTTGCTTAATGCAGATGAATCATCAGAAGATGTTCTGAGAATTTTTCAAACAAATGTAGAGACTCCAATATATACAACTCTTTCAATAAGTACAAATAACGAAGTTATTGAAATAGGTACTCGTCCATTCGGTGAAGATGTAATTGAATCTACTGCTGAAGTGGAAACTTTCCCGAGAGGTACATCACCAGGACAAATTTTAGATGATAGTCAATTCTATACTCCTCTAGATCCTATTGATGAGCTTTCTAATATCGAGAGTTTCCCTCAAAGAGACCGAATCATAGAAAATCTTTTAAATGATGGATTATTTATTGGTGGTCAAGAAACTCCTCCTAGTACTTATTTTTACGCAAGTGGAGCTAACGTCACAGTACAGAATCCAGAAGACGCTGATAAGCCTGAAGAAATAGCTCAATCTATTCGACTAGCTGAATTAGAAGGAGGAGGAAACATTAGATTTTCGGAAGTTAAAAACTCTCAGGGAATTGAAGGTTTCTTTACACCATCTGGTCAAACAAAAGAAAAACCTTTCTCTCTAAAAGCATCTAACACCGTAGGTAGGAAAGCGAACTTAAATAATATTGTTAATACTAACTCAGGAAAAATTCAAGAGATAGGAATAACCGATCCTGTTATTCTTAGAGTTGAGGCGAGGCAATTCGGTGCAGAAGAATTAAGAAGCTTCTTTGAAGGCGATGTAATGGAGAGAATTGGTAAAGAAGGTGTATTTGAGAAAATATATTTTGATGCCAGAGACGGAGTAGTCTTGGTAGACCCAACAGGTGTTTCAGTAATCGAACTTTTTAATAATTAATCAAAACTATGAGTATTGATATTTGTGTTTTTCCAACTAATCCCGAAAAATTTTGCTGGGGTGAACTTAGAAAAAAAATTTTTGAGTTATTAAATTCTGAAGATATACAGAAGTTGGAACAAAAATCTTTACGTTGGTTAGGTAGCGACAAAATAATGCTAGAAAATGAGAATATATCTTTTTTAAATAATAAAGATCGTGCATATTTCTACCTGCCTTTAGATGCTTCCAATAGTTTAGGAATAAACATTCGCGAAAATGAACCAAATTACGTTAGCGAAAAGGATATGCTTGAAGATTTTGCTCGTAATTTAGATGCAGCTACTATTCAAGCTTTAATCCAAAAATGGAAGACCGTAGGCTATGTATACGGGGTTGATAGCAACGGAAGCAAAATTCAATATGAACCATTTTTGCTTACTGCTTTAGCTACAGCCATTGCATACTTATGTGAAGGTTATGTAATAGTTATGAGTAATGATTTTACTTTAGACATTGGTGTATATACACCAGAAGAATTTCAGAAAGCAAGAACAATTTCTTCTACAGAAAAATAATTGTGAAGGGGAAAAAAATATATATATGATTTTGATCTTACTTTTTTAAAATTATATTAGTTAATTAGACTTGAATATCACTTTATATTTGTGTTTAAGTTTCCTCTATCAAATAAATAGCTCTATCTCTCTAATACCAACTAAACAAAAACAAAAGCTTAGAGAGATAAAAAATGACTACAAACCACATAAATTCAGGAAATACACTTTCTCAAGCATGGGATATTGGATTGCTCAATAGCAGTTTCTATCATGCTCAGTGGGTAGGTTCTTCTGATGTTCGAGACATTTATAGTTTCACTACCCATCAAGCAGGAGACTTGAATTTCTGGATTAAAGGACTATCCAACAATGCCAATATTCAACTGTTAGATGATGATGGCAATATTATTTCAGGCTCTTACAACACTGGAACACAAACTGATTCTGCTACTTTCGGCAACCTTCAAGCAGGTGATTACTATATCAAAGTTTATAGTAACAATCCTGGGACAAACTATAACTTAGGTCTTAGGCTTAACTTGCGCGATGCAAACAACTACGTTGGTAATGCTCAAAATGTGGGCGTAATTACGGAGGAAAAACATATTATTGGTTCGGTGGGTTCGTATGATGTTAGAGATGTTTATCGTTTTACAACTCACCAGATTGGAGATTTGGTTTAATCCATTACAGGGATATATACAAATGATAATATACGGATTTTGGTTAGTAATAAAAACATTTTTTCAGGATCTTAAAAAAGAGAACAAAAGGAAGATTAGGAGGGAAAAATCAAAAGAGAATAAGATAA
>CAKZYI010000421.1 GCA_937884735.1 uncultured Pleurocapsa sp. | reverse complement strand
GATTGCCACGGGTTTTTTATTGACCCAATATGGAGTATTATTGGGCGCGCCTTGGTACGGTCAGCTATCAGAACAATTAGAAAAACTACGTACAGGCAAAGTTGAATTAATTGAGCTAAATATCTTTAGCGACCTTGGTAGAGCTATTTTATATGAATTAAAAAAACTAGTATTAATAGCTTTAATAGGAATTCCTTTGCTAGCAATCAATTTGTTCCCTGGAGTGGGAACTCTAATTTCTAGTATTGGCTCATTAACTTTGACTACAACTATTGTATGTATGGATTTCTTAGATTCTTGTTTAGAAAGAAGACGATTGAAGTTTCGTCATAAATTAAAAATAGTGTTCAAAAGCTTACCCGCCAGCGGTAGTTTTGGCTTAGTATGTTTGGGACTAATTAGTATTCCTTTGCTCAACTTATTTACCATTCCTTTGTGTGTAGCTTCAGGAACATTGTTTGTCTGCGATCGCGTTAAAGTTCCCCCCGTTGTTCATCGTTCTTAATTGTTAATTCAAATTCTAAAAAATACCCTACCTAAAAAGGTAGAGTAACAAATATTTTATAAGTAAAAAATACTTAAAATATCAAATTAAGCTTCAGCGTCTCCCTCAATATACACAAATAAAAGAGCCATAGAAACTGCTGCACCCACAATGCCCACAAGAGGAACCAATGCTACAGGTAGCCAAGAAGCTGCGTAATCGCCAATCATATTTTACCTTCCCTAATTTTTTGGATTAAAACGTTAACAACTTGGATATTACTGCGAACGCTTGTACGATTAGGTTTAGTTATAAAGATTCTTAACAAAAAGCGAACTTAAACCAAGTTAGAGTAATGCTATTTAAAGGGATTTATCAAATCTCATTAATTTAAAAGGAGAAATCAAAATATGAACGAATACGATGCTATCCAGCCACCAGGAGATCCTCAAATAGGGAACTTGGCTACTCCCCTCAATTCTTCAGGTTTTAGTTTGGCTTTGATTCGCAATCTACCAGCTTATCGTGATGGTCTAGCACCTCTTCGCCGTGGTCTAGAAGTGGGTATGGCACACGGGTATTTACTTTATGGACCTTTTCTAGTTTTGGGGCCATTACGCAATACTGACAATGCAGATATTGCAGCACTACTATCATCTTTTGGTTTAGTAACAATCTTGACTGTGTGCTTGTCTCTTTATGCTAGTGCAATAGGTGGAAAACCTACCGAAACAGTAACCACTGGCAAAGTGTCTTCTGCATTTGCTTCTAAAGAAGGCTGGAGTGAGTTTGCTACAGGCTTCTTCATTGGAGGAGGCGGTGGCGCATTCTTTGCCTATTTCTTACTTTCTTCTGCTTACTTATCGGGTATTAAAGAATTAATTGGTCTTTAATTTTTGGTAATTAAAATTCTAAAGTTTTGTGAGAGTCAATGATTTTACTCTCCCAATCGAATAAATTACGGCTCAGGGTTACTCCTGGGCTTTATTATTAAATAGTAGGCAGTCTACACAAATTTTGTTGACGACTAAAGAATATTCTTTAAAAAAGCCATTATTTGAGAATAAAAACTATGAAACAATATCTTATCTTAATTAAAAAGAAAGGGTTGAACTTTTCAAAAGTTACCGCTTCCACACTTTTACTTGTACTTACTTTATGCTTTGTTGCTGCACCTGCGATCGCAACTGGTCTATTCGATTTACCCGATTTTGATGCCAACAAAGTATGGGTAGTAGATACGGCTGATGCTATCAGTGGGGCAAACCAAGGTAAACTAGCCAAGACTTTTAAAGATCTAGCTAGTGAAACTGGTCAAGAAGTTAGAATGGTTGCTATTCGCCGTTTGGACTATGGTGAAACAGTAGACACCTTGGCAGATGAAATATTCAAAGATTGGTATCCTAACGCTGAAGCAAGAGCCAATCAAACCTTGATCGTATTAGACACCCTAACCAACAACGCGGCAATTCGCACAGGTGAGTCGGCGCAAGGACTCGTTAATACAGAAATTGCCCAGAGCATTATAGATGAAACTGTTGGTTACAATATTCGTAAAGGAAATAAATATAACCAAGCCTTCCTTGATGCAGGAGATCGCCTTGTAGCAGTGCTTTCAGGACAAGAAGATCCAGGTCCTCCAGCTATAGAAGATGAAATTCAAACCGAAGGTACATTTACAAAAGCAGAAGATACTGACCAAGGTAGTGCAACTGTTTGGATTGTAGGATTTTTGATCTTTGCTACTGTAATTCCCATGGCGACTTACTATTGGTATGTCGGGTTTGGTAGTTAGGTGTAGATAAATAACCTGGGCAATAAGCTAGAAATACTATTGCCCACATTGAAAAAAACCCAAAGAGAAAAATTGAAATTACTTAATCTTGGACATATTCAAGATTATTAACTAAAGCATATTCTGCTCGAACAAATTCTCTGCCCAAATACGCTGCGTGGTCTAACATAGTGATCGGACAAGGTTGGGGCTGCTCGATCACTTTGACACACAATTCCTTGGCTGTCCTGGCTGTATAGAGTGTCTCTGCAACTCGCTCTACTTTTTTTCCGCCACAGGCAATTACTTCTCCCGTATCTGGATCTACTGCTAAACCTCGGTCATTGATTACATTGGTATAGTGTTTAGCACAGATTAAACTCGCTTCTTGGTCTATATATATGACATAGTAACCGCCAGGATCGAGGTCAATTGGACGTTTGGAAAGTTCATCATCTAAAGATCTTAAAAGATCGCGGTTAATGGTTGTACTGGGCATTTAAATTCATGATTTTTGTTTGATTTATTAACTATCCATGATAAAGCTTCTCAAACTATTTATCCTGAATAGATAGCAAAAGTATTATTAAATTAAATCCATAATTTTGTTGGGGCAATAGGTTCGATGTCTTCATCCCAACCACCCACTTGGTATGTTTGCAAAAGCCATAAACTTGCTCCATGATTGATAAAAGTTTTGGCTAAATTGTCATTGGCTAAACGAGGTAAAAGCGATCGCCAACTGGTCAAACCATTAACGATAGTAGTCACAGGGCGATCCGCTAAACGAGTACCAATAAGAGATTGATAAGGATCGACCCAATCAGCACGAGTTTGCCAAGATATTAGTCTATCTTTAATATCTTTATTCAAAGCTGCTAAACGTTGCAATCTTTTCGTTTGTTGGTGTTCGGGGTTTTCTTCGATCCAGCTTTTGATTTGAACATTGCGATCAATTTCTGTCAGGGTCATGTTGATTGCCTGATAAAGAGCCTGACAAGAATCTTGCACGCAAGAGTTAGCAGGACCTACAATTG
>CAKZYI010000420.1 GCA_937884735.1 uncultured Pleurocapsa sp. | reverse complement strand
ATGGTGACGGATTTGACTATCTTGGCAGGTAAAGTAGTTGCTCAACATTTACAAGCTTTAGAAATACCAGGGATATACTGTACCCAATCCGAACCAGATGTAGAAGAGTTGGAAGATTTATTAAAGCTTGGTAGCAACTTAGGTTTAGAGTTGGATATTAATATAGAAGAGGGAGTAACTTCCCAAGACTATCAACGATTGACAGAGCAGTTTGCTAATTCATCAGCGGTCATGGTGTTGAATTATTTACTGCAAACAACTTTTAAACCCGTTAAATATTTAACTCAGCCAAGCAAGCATTTTGGCTTGGCTTATGAAAATGGTTACACTCACTGTATCTCGCCTGGTCAAAGATATATCGATCTCATCATTCAACGTATTCTAAAAGCAGTGTTTGAACATGGCAAAGATCGTCGTCATAGTCGCACCAAAGAAGGTGTAAACTTGATGAGCAGCACTTGTCACGGAAAAATTAACTGGAAAGTCTTACCGTCTAAAATTCAAGAAGAAATAGAAACTGATATTCAGACAATGTTGCCCTTTTTGAACGATCGCGAAAAACAAGCAGAAGATGCAGAAAAAGACTTATCATGCTTGAAAAAAGCAAAGCAAATGAAAGAGCGCACGGGTAAAATTTTTGAAGGTTTAATTACTGGCGTTCAGTCTTATGGTTTCTTTGTGGAAATTGAAGATCTATTAGTTGAAGGTTTGGTTCATGTAAGCTCCCTTAAAGACGATTGGTATGAATATCGTTCTCGTGATAGCTGTTTAAAAGGCAGAAAAAATCGCACTGCATATCGTTTAGGCGATCGCGTTGAAGTAGAGGTCAAGAGCGTGGACTACTATCGTCAGCAAATCGATCTAGTCACCGTTGGTGGTGGTAGTGATGAAAATGGTAACGGTAGCTGGGAAGAAGAGTAAATAAGGAACAAGGAACAAATGTAGGGTGGGCAATGTTTTGATAAAAATATTTTGTTTAAAATTTTGTGTTGCCCACCATCGAACAAATAATAATTAGATAAGGAGCAAGAATATTGAAGGATAAGGTTGTCGAGCAAGTAATTGATTTAGCGAAAAAAAAGGGCATTGAGGCAGAAGTTTATTATGTCTCTAGTCAAGATACGCCGATTGAGTTTGCTAACAATCGTTTGAAGTCACTAGAAACAAAAGCTTCAGAAGGAATTGCTTTACGAGTAATCGCTGATAATAAACTAGGATTTGCTAGTTCAACCGATTTAACTCGCTTGGAGGATTTAGTTGACGGCGCGATCGCAACTGCCCAGATTGGCGACCCTGTAGAGTTTGATTTTAGTCAAAATGTAAATTCTATTGAAGAGAAAACTAATTATCAATTTCCCGAAACGGACAAGTTAGTCGAAGTCGGGGAAGATTTAATTAGCAAAGTTCATCAGTATAACCCCGATATCTTAGTAGACGTTAGTTTTCACAGTCGCTCTGGACAAGCCAAGCTAGCCACTACAACTGACGTATATACAGAACAAAATGGTCAAAGCCTCAGTGCTATCTTATCTGGGAATTTAGTACGGGGAGAAGACTTCCTGCAAGCGTACAGCTATGAAGTCAGTCGCGATCACGAACCTAATTATCAAGCAATTTTGGCAAAACTAGTCGAAAAATATAAAAGAGCTTCAAACAGTGCCAGCATTAAAAGCGGTACTTACCCCGTATTGTTTACTCCCAGTGCCGTTAGCAGCACCATGGGCAGAATGTTTGGGACTATTTTTTCTGGTCAATCTGTGGTGCAAAAAGCCTCTCCTCTGACAGAAAAACTGAGCGAAAAAATGTTTGATGAGCGCATCACTGTCTATGAAGATCCTACTATTGGCGTGTCACCCTGCGATTTTGATGATGAAGGTGTACCCACAAGTAAAAAAAGTCTGGTTAACCAAGGTGTTATCGAGCAGTTTTATTGGGATAGACGTTGGGCTGCCCGTCACGGCATAAAATCTAGTGGAAATGGTTTTCGGGGTGGTATATCCCGTCCTAGCCCCAGTTTAGCCAATGTTTGCATGAACCCTGGTTCAACTACAGTAGACGATTTGATTGCAGGTATAGATGAAGGCATTATCGTCGATCAGGTTTTGGGTGCAGGACAGTCTAATGTTTTAGCGGGAGAGTTTTCAGTCTACATCGATCTAGGTTATAAAGTCGAACAGGGAAGAATTGTTGGCAGGGTTAAAGATACGATGGTGGCTGGAAATATTTTTGAAGCTTTTAATGATTTAGTGGATTTAAGCGATCGCTCTGAATGGGTTGGAGGTAGTTCTCTTGTTCCCCATATTCTATTTGCTAAATTGGGCGTAGCAGCAAGGGGATAAATTTATCGGTATTGATTAGTTATTAATCGGTCTAGTTAGGTAAAAGGGAAAAGGGAAAAGTGATTAAAAATAACCGTGTTGTGAGATTTTTATTGCCCGTTGTATTGTGTTTAGCAACCTTGCTAACTGGCTGTGTCGATTATGATGTGGGAGTTACTTTTTCTACTCCCTATCAAGGAGAAATTACTCAACACATAAAAGTCAACGACACTCTAACCAGTCTTGCCCCATCGGAAACTAAGAAATGGTTGAATAGCATTGAAAAGCGCTCGCGTCAGTTAAAAGGC
>CAKZYI010000419.1 GCA_937884735.1 uncultured Pleurocapsa sp. | reverse complement strand
CAGGAGAGAACCTAAGAGAATCTAAACAAATATTTAAATCAGATTCAGATCGTCAATCAGGAGCAGTAACGGTGGCGATCGCTCAATCTAACATAGAATACACGGGACATACTGGAAAATTATATTTGGTTGGTATTGGGCCTGGCAATCTCAATCAAATTACTCCCGCAGCCCAAACAGCAATTATTGAAGCTGATGTTGTTATTGGCTACAGTCTCTATATAGATTTAATCAAATCTTTAACACGCCCAGGACAAATAGTTGAACCTTCCCCCATTACTCAAGAACAAAAACGAGCGCGGCGAGCCATTGAGCTAGCGGAGTGGGGATTAACGGTAGCGGTGGTTTCTTCTGGCGACTGTGGCATTTATGGCATGGCTGGTTTGGTACTAGAAGAATTGCAGGTAGCGGGTTGGAATGGAAAAATACCCCAGGTACAAGTGTTTCCTGGAATATCTGCTTTACAGTCAGCAGCGTCTAGAGTTGGCGCACCTTTGATGCACGATTTTTGCGCCATTAGTCTTAGCGATCTCCTAACCCCTTGGGATGTAATTGAAAAACGTCTTAATGCCGCAGCAAGGGGAGATTTTATTACGGCTCTTTACAATCCGCGATCGCAAAAAAGAACAGAGCAAATTATTACTGCTCAATCAATATTTTCTCAGCATCGTTCCACCGATACCCCTGTAGCCATTGTTGAGCGTGCCTATCGTGCAGATGAACAGATAACTGTTACTACTTTAAATAAGATGCTAGACCATCCGATAGACATGCTTACCACAGTTATTATTGGCAACACTACTACTCGTAATTATGCCGATTGGATGATTACTCCCAGGGGTTATTTGGAAAGGATTGAGGGGAACGAATAACGAATAGGGAAAGAAAGAAGAAAGAGACAAGGAAGTATGAAGCCTGAAATCGATTTTATTAATAACTTTGTTCTCAATTCAGACCAGCTTTTTCGACACTTGTGCCACAAAGCTGATTGGGATAGGCGATTAAAAAGAAGAAAGACCGCTAGTTATGGTGTTGCTTATAACTATTCTGGTATGACCTATCCTAAAACAGAAATGCTAGAGGATTTAATAGCGATCTGCGAAAAAATTGATCGCCATGTTGGCTTTATGCCTAATAATTGCTTATTAAATTATTATCCTGATGGTAATTCAACCATGGGTTATCACTCAGACAATTGGAAAGAATTAGAAACAGGCACTGGAGTAGTCATTGTCTCTTTAGGTGCTTCGCGTACTATTGCTTATCGCAGTAAAAAAGATGCAGCTATAGAGTATAAATATTTATTGAATGGAGGGGATCTTTTGTATATGAACAATAATGTTCAACAAGGTTTGATGCACTCTATTCCCCAAGAAATACAGTTAGAGGGAAGAATTAGTATGACTTTTCGCAAAATACGTTAAATCGTATTGAGATTGTTTTTACAATATTTCTTCTTTTACAATATTTCTTCTTCAGTTTGAATTTGATTAGATTCCAAGATTGCCAGCAATTCCAATTCGGCTTGCTTGATATTTTCAATAGTCTGATTCAAATCTGGCTCAAATTTGTTTTTTTCCATCAGTTCTTTGACAAAAAAGCTCTGATTATTCTGTATTACCCACTTCTCCACTTCTATCATACTGTTGAAAAAAAAGTAACTTTCTATAATTACTCTCATATTCTACATACTTTTTTCTTAACTTCCTAAAAATCACTGGTGAGGATGTCGAGAAAACCACAAAATGAAACCACAATGTAGAAAATACATCATTCATAAGAGTGAAGATATTTCTAAATATAGTAAAAATTTTACTCATGCGGCAACTATCATTATTCTATGTTGTGTAATGACAACCATTAGAGAATAGGAATGACTATGAGAGCGCGAACAGTTGAATTAGAACAATTTGTTTGTAATAGTGATCTTGAACATAAATTAGTCTCAATCTCATGGTGTTCAAATAAATCAAAAAGATTTGTATTATCGGAATCTTGTAAATTTTGCCTTTTTTAAATGCCCAAAGATAAAATTGATCGATGGTTTGAGAAGTTCGTTACGAATAAGTATCTTCCAAATTAAGCAAAATACAAATCTCAATGAACAGACAAGTTGAATTTTTCAATACGGGAGATCAACTACCCACAGTATTAAGTTACCTGTGGTTGATTGTTGACGGAGTAGTTAAAAGTTACACGGTCAATCAAGAAGGAAAAACAGCTATATTGGGATTTTGGGGAAAACAGGAAGTAATAGGAAAGTCTCTGTCAAGTGTGACTCCTTACTTTCTTCAGTGTATGAATGACGTACAGGCGATCGCTATTCCTTCTGAACAATGGGATACCATATCAGTCAATTTATTAGATCGCATCCAGCAAATTCAGCAAATATCCTATATTATTCGTAACTCCCAAGACGATCGTCTGTGGCTATTGTTACAGTGGCTGGCAAGAAAATTTGGCGACGAAACTTTAGAAGGAACAACAATAAGTTTTAGACTAACCGAACAAGAATTAGCTGATGCCCTGGGGATGGACAGAATTCTTGTAGAGAGAATTTTAGATCGATTAGAACAAGAGAATTTGATTTCACGATTAGAAAACCAATATATCCTCTTGAGAGAATAATTTCGAAGAGAAATATCCCTACCTTTTTCTCTTCGTTAAAATCTAGCAGCTATAGCGATCGCATTTTGTCCCTGATAACTATCCAAAATCCTTACCACTCCATAGCAGTAGTTTTTATGCGATAATTCATAAAAGAAAAATATTTTAATATTTGCTTAACATAAAGCAATGAATGAGCCAGCTAAAAAAGAACAACTAGTACCAGATGAGTCTCAACCTCAGGAACAGACTCTATCCAAAGAGAAAACTTTGGCGGAACAAGCTCCTCCGAGCTATGAATGTCGCTCTTGTGGCTATACTTACGTACCGTCGAAAGGAGATAACCAAGGAAATGTTGCGGCAGGAACTCTCTTTACGGAATTATCTAATGATTGGCGTTGTCCCGTCTGCGGCGTGCGTAAGACCCAATTTATCAATATTGGCGCTCAGGATGCACCGTCAGGATTTGCGGAAAATTTAGATTACGGTTTAGGTATTAACCGTCTCACTCCAAGTCAAAAGAATATTTTGATTTTTGGGGCGTTGGGTTTAGGGTTTATCTTTTTCCTCAGTCTGTACGGTTTGAACTAGAGGCAGTGTAGCCATAGATAC
>CAKZYI010000418.1 GCA_937884735.1 uncultured Pleurocapsa sp. | reverse complement strand
CCGTTCAATCCCATCCATCAACTCAATTGACTTATGGACTGGTCGAAATACAGGATTTATCAGTTTGTTTTAGCGATAAACATCAGAATATAACCACCGTATTAGACAAGATTAATTTTACTGTCAAACCTGGCTCTTTTGTTTGTCTGTTAGGTCCTTCTGGTTGTGGCAAGTCAACGGTACTTAACACTATTGCAGGTTTTATTAGTCCCTCAAAAGGTAATTTTCTAGTTGATGAACAAGCTATTACTAAACCAGGAGCAGATAGAGGTTTTGTATTTCAGCAATATTCTTTACTTCCATGGAAAACAGTGTTTCAAAACGTGGAATTTGGGCTAAAAATCAAAGGTATTGCCAAAGCGAAACGTCGAGAGTTGGTAACTGAATATTTAAATCGAGTTGGGTTATACAAACATCGTGATTCTTTTCCCCATCAACTTTCAGGGGGAATGAAGCAAAGAGCTAGTATTGTTAGAGCTTTAATCAATTCTCCTTCCGTATTATTGATGGACGAGCCATTTAGTGCTTTGGACGCTCAAACAAGACATATGATGCAAGAGTTGTTGATGGAGATTTGGCAAGACATTAAAACTACGGTTATTTTTGTTACTCACGATATTGAAGAAGCTGTCTTACTAGGCGATCGCATTTTAGTTATGGGAGTCAACCCAGGTCATATCAAAGAAGATATTGCGATCAATCTTCAGCGTCCTCGCCATATTGATGATACTTTGACCCCAGAATTTACTCAAATTAGTCGTCAAATTTTGGCAACTATCCGCGAGGAAACTTTAAAAAGTATGGAATGTTAAATTAGCGATCGCCTGATACTAAATTTGATTCATCAAAGTCATTCATTTGGAAAGTATAAATAATTGTCTTCTTTAATAGCTTTAAAAGCTAAAAGCGCGACAGCTTTGCTGCGCCCAGAGCGAAGCTCTGGAACGAACAGAGTTCGTTGCTAATAACTAATAACTTCTCAACGAAACTAATTCACACCAGGCGTAACTTATACCAACAGGATTAAGTATAGTGATTTAATCAGGGAAATCGTATAGGCTATTGTCAGCAACATCAGAAACCTGTCGTTTTAAATCGATATAAGATTGGTTGTAATCAATAATCGAAGCCAGTAAATTACCCCTAGCCGTAGTTAAATCGGTTTGAGCTTCAATTACATCAGTTTGTGTTCCCACTCCTGCTTGAAAACGCAGTCGAGCCAGACGTAAACTTTCTTCTGCCGGTTCGAGTTCTTTAGTAGCTGTGCCAATATTCTTTTGATTGGATTCCAACCCAAAATAAGCCTGTTCCACGGCAAAACGAATTTGGTTACGTCGATCGGCAAACTGAGTTTCGGAAATCTCAATATCTTTTTCTGCTTGTCTGGCTCCTGCATTAGCTGCGCCACCATCAAACAATCGCCATTGCAAGCTTAAACCTACGCTGTAGCGATCGCTTATATCGAAATCGTCTTCAAACTCATCATTTACCCCATAGCTAGCCGAAGCACTAAGAGTTGGTCTAACCTGAGATAAGGCGATTTGACGTTGCGCTTCGCCAATTTCTCTTTGAAGTAAAAGCTGCTCTAATTCAGCACGATTTTTAAATGCTTGGACAATACTTTCGGGTAGAGATAGCAACCAAGTACCAGCTTCTTCAATAGCATCAGCCGTTGCTAAATCTGAATCATGGTTGATGCTTAATGTTTCTGCTAACTGTCGGCGAGCGATATTCTGGTTAGCGATCGCGATATTGAGTCTTTGTCTAGCTTGGGCTAATTCTACCTCCGCTCGCAAGACATCAAATCTCGTTCCTAATCCCCCTTCTTCTAATAATTGAGCATCTTGGAGAGTTTGAGCCGCATCTTCTATTGCTGCTTCTTCTATCTCAACTTGAGCATCACTGTTTTGAAGGCTGTAATAATCTCTAGCAGTTTCAAAACGAGTCTGTTCGACAACTACTTCTAGATTTAGTTCGCTAGTTCTTTGTTCTTTTTCGGCAGCGCGAATGTTTGCTCCTCTAAACCCCCCGTCATATATGTCATAACTTAAGGTCAAGTCCGTACTAAATTCAAAACTTTCTGATGTTGAGTCAATTAAACTAGATTGTGAAGTGCGATCGGCACTCTGCTCAATCACACTATCAAGAAAAAGATCGTCGTCGTAATTTAAACCACTTTCCAAGTCAAGATTAGGATAGAGTCCAGATTTAGCCTCTCTTAGGGCTGCTGACGGTCGTTCTACTTGAATTCTCGCCTCTTTTATATCTTGATTGTTTTTTAGGGATAGTTTGATCGCCTGTTGTAAAGTAATTGGTTTTTGAGTATCCAGTTCAACTTCATCAGCTTGAGTCGGTAGTGATAAGGGGTTTTGACTAGGGTTGAGATTGGTAGTGTTGGGAATTGGCTGCTGGGCAGGTTTAATAATATCCTCAACTGAATTTATCTGTGCTGTTGCTTGAGACTTAAAGATTAAATCTTGGCTGCTAAAAGAATTGTTATTAGCTAATTGGTTCGCATTGGCTATGGTTGCGTTAGCGATAGTTATGGCTACACCCACGCCAAAAATCTGGATTGGGTTTTGTTTCCGCTTCATTGTTTATGTTTCACTCCTGGCGATTGATCGGCTATGCGATCACGTAATTGTTTTGACGGTTATTTTGCGATCAGAAAAAATCCAGAGCTAGAGGCTGGAATAGTGGCGATTGAGGAGATAAATTCAGATTGAAGTTTTAAATAGTCTTTTTGCAACCTGTTGTATTTATCAGACAAAGCCAAAAAGTCTTCGTAGTGTTCGATCGCCAATTGAAAAGAGTTTTCAGGATTTTGTTGAAGATAAAGCTTGAGTTTAGTGACTTCAAATTGCGATTCTATGGGCAGAGGAATAGTATTCATGGTTCAAATGTTTAAGGTGTGAGTGTTTAATCAGTAACCAACAATATCAGTCAAACGTTTGTTTTATTAGAGGCACACGCTTTCTTATCTTTTGTAAAATATTCATTTACTTAACTAACTATTAGATCGCCATTCTATTTCAGGCTCTATGTTGCCCATTACTTCTTTGACTGTTTTACGAAATGTACTCAATCTTTCATAAGTAATTTTGCCATCAGCCCACATCATCGATTTAATGCGCTCTATCTCATAAATTGAGAATTTACCATCTTCTAATGATTGTTCGACTACTTTTTTTAAGTTATTGAGATGCTCTATTTCTTGAGGCGTTAATGGTTTGCTGTTGGGTGAATTTACTTTCATTGTTTGAATTTCCGTTGATCGAATAAAAATTAACTTTCAATGCTTATTTAAAAACGACTATAGCAATCCAATTTGAAACCAGAGAATAATTGGTTGTAATTGTCTTTTGTCCCTAAAGGGATACCGCTTTGCATATCATTTGTCATTTGTTTTTTGTCCTAAAGGATACCGCGACCCATATTATTCGACGTACTCCACAATAATTTAGGGTTGCTATAGCTGATGAACTTGAGATGCAACAGATTGACTAATTATTCCTTTGTCTGCCAATTCCTCAACGGTATTGTTTTGAATAACTAAGGCAACCCGATTTAGTATTCTTGTTTGAGCGATCGCATAGAAACATTACGCCATTGTTGCTCGATTAACATCACTGCTATACGAATATTTTGTCTGTCGTAGATGGAGAGCCGTAAATAGCCCCGTAAAACCACCACCGACAATTACGATAGGTTTGAGTGAATCGTTCATCATAATTTTATTGTTGTCAATTACAGTTATCAGCCATTGCATCCAACAAAGTCTGCATTACCTGGTATTCTCCAGAGTTAATTTGACGATCTAGTAAAGCAATACTGGCTGCTTGAGAAAGAGCAATCGCTGCCACGTCGGCATCTAGGTCTTTAACTAAGCGATCTATAGATTGGGGAACTTTTAAAGCCGATTTAATTCCTAATAGAGTTGCTTCTTCAAGTCCAAGTGCTTCCAACTGAGGAGAAACTATTAACCAATCAATATTGCGATCTCCATGACTCATTTGAATGGCATAAGCCAAAATACGCTGGTATTT
>CAKZYI010000417.1 GCA_937884735.1 uncultured Pleurocapsa sp. | reverse complement strand
GGCGTGATGTCTTCTACCTATCTCGCGACCAAGTATTCGATCGCAGTAGCGATAATTATCTCGGTTCGAGCTTTAATTACGGTGCTTTGGCAACGGGAGGCGAATACAGCAAGACTGCATCTTTTGAGATTCCCCAAGGTTTATCTGGTTCGTTCTATGTCTTTGGCGTGACCGACAGTAGCAATAACATTTACGAACGAGATGGGGAAAACAATAATATTGCTTTTGACGGCAACTCGATGAATGTAATCCTTCCTCCGCCAGCGGATTTAGGTGATGGAAGCATTAATATTATTTCTGATGCAGCAGCTTCTGGAGATTTTGTTTCTCTCGACTATACGGTTCAGAGTCTGGGAGCTAACCTACCTTTAGGAACTTGGACAGATTCGATTTATCTTTCAGAGGACGAGCAGTGGGATATCAATGATCTACTACTGACTAAAGTTAAGACTTCGGCATTTTTGATTATAGATGGTAGCTATACCCGTAACCTTAACGTTCAATTACCAGGAGTTACATCTGGAGATTATCATCTGATCGTTCGCAGTGATATTCTCAATGAAATATCCGAAAGCAATGAAGATAATAACATTAGTGTCTCGGCAGAAACTATTAATATCGATATTCACTTACTGGAGATTGATACTTCTGTTAACGGAACACTCGGTCAAGGACAAGATGTTTACTCACGTGTTGATGTTCCGAGTGGAGAAACATTAAAAATCGTTTTAGAATCATTGTCTGATAATGCGGTTAATGAACTGTATGTTAGCTATGGAAAAATGCCAACTTTAGCAGATTTTGACTTTGGTTTTGATGAGATAGCAGCCGACCAAGATCTAGTTGTTCCCCTTTCAGAAGCTGGCACATATTACATTCTTGCTCGCGGACAATACGTTCCTGAAGTAACTCAGGATTATTCAATGTCTGTCAATACGATTGATTTTGGTATTACAGATATCGAAACTACAGTCGGGGATACGGTGTGGACGATTACCTTTGCCATTGTAGGAGCGAAGTTCAATTCCAATTTGACTGCTGCTTTATCTAATGATGCTGGAGAAATTATTGAATCGACTAATATTTGGTATGAAGATTCGACCAAAGTATTTGCCACTTTTGACCTCACAGAAGCAACTATTGGAGATTACAATCTCAAGGTATCTCAGCCAAAGCTTTCTACCGATTTAATAGAGAACGAAGAAGGAGAACTAGTACCAGTTTTTAGAGATTCTGCCCTAGAAAACGTTTTAGAAAATGGGTTTGAAGTAATCTCAGCTAGAGAGGATGATTTACTAATAGAGGTTGATAGTACCAATCGCGTTGGTGCGGGACAGTATTTTGATATCATTCTTTCCTACGCCAATAACGGTACTCACGATATCGAAGCTCCTCTAATTCATCTCGAAGCTGACCAAAATATTGGCTTCGTTAATATTCAAGATGGCGATGAATTTGTAGGTACAAATTCAATGACTCTTTTGGGAATTAGTAATGAAGGAGCAGCAGGAATTCTTCGTCCTGGAGAACTCGGCACAATTCGCTTACGAGGTCAAGCAGGTGGCGAGGGAAGGATTAATATTTCCGCTTCTCAAGTCGAAGATGATGGAACTTCTCTTGACTACGAACAGTTTATTAATCTTTTAGGTGGAGATCTCGCCGACCCAGCATGGTCAAATGCTGCTAATGCTTTGGAAGAAAAGCTGGGAACATCATGGTCATCTTTTGCCAGTGGATTGGCTTCAATTGCGACTGAAAGAAGCACTTTAGGCGAGTATAGTCATTCTGTTAGCGAATTATGGACTGATGTAGCATTGGACGCTTGGGGTGATGTAGTAAATAGCAATGATATTCTGGAGACAGAAAACAGTAATTTGACTTTAGTTAATTTTGTTCAAGAAGATATAGAAGAGGCAAACTCTAATGACGACCAATCAAATTCAGAACCTGAATCCGAATTACTTGAAGATACGCTAAATGCTCCCAATGTTCAATCACATTTGAGATCGGCAGAGCAAATAATAAAAGATGGTGCTGCTGTTATACGAAATGAGTACAGAGCAGATAAAGCAGCAGCAGCATTGGAAAAATTTGTAAATCAACCAGGATTGGAACTACCTCCCCCAAATAATTATTTACAAGACTAGGAAAAAAATACCGATGATTTTATAGCTGAAGAATTTTTTAAATATTCCAAGTCTCAAGGAGTTTTCGGAAACAGTAATGACTTCAATTACTTCGATCAAACTTCTTTAGTTTTTGCAACATATAATGTTATTGACAGTTATTATGGACTAGTTAGATTAAATGATTCTACTGACGGTAATCTCGATCTGGAAATCTATCAGAGATATCAAAATAATTTAGACACAAACATTCAAAATCTACAAAGTCTTCATGACCAATATTTTGGAAATGCAGCGTCTGCTGAATTAGCATTTCTAATGGGTAGAACTCCAGTTGATACTAGACAGGCTAGAGTTAATAGTATCAATATAGAAGAGGCTGATTGCGTCTCACCACAATTAGCTTATACTGCCAAAATTGATTTTTTCATACTTGATGGAACGACTTTTGGTGCAGATGATGCGTATAAAGATGAATTAGTTCAATGGGCTAGCCTTTCTCAGACAGGATTGGCGTTAGGGTTACTCAACTTCTTAATCAATCCCTTTAGTGGAGAAGATAGCCTAGGACGAGAAAATATTAATAACCTTTTGAAAGTTGGACCTGCTCTTGGATTAGGTTGGGACGTTCAACAATTTGGTTATGGTCAGCCCCATTTCAACCTGGTTAAGGTTGAGGATACAATAGAGGGCTTTATTCCCAATCCAAATTACGATCCTAATTGTCAAGGACCTCCTCATGAACCCCCTACAT
>CAKZYI010000416.1 GCA_937884735.1 uncultured Pleurocapsa sp. | reverse complement strand
ACTAGATATCCTAACTGATAACAAAGCAGTCGAACCTGTTAATAAAATCAAAGGTTTTAAAGGAGAGTTGCGTCCCTATCAGGCTAAGGGAGTAGGCTGGTTATCTTTCCTAGAAACCTGGGGTTTGGGTGCTTGTCTGGCAGACGATATGGGCTTAGGAAAGTGTGTTTTACCCAATACCAAATTACAGGTTAATGGAATATTGCAATCTGTTGAAGATATCTGGCAAGCATATTCTCAGGAGACGAACTTTGATGGAGAAGGCTATTGGAGTCAGCCCAGTCAAAACTTAGCCATAAATTCTCTTGATGAATCAACAGGAAAGATTATTGTCACTAGGATAAGTAACCTATACCGCCAACAAATAAAAGAAAAGGTTGTCAAAATTAATTTGGAAAATGGTAGTAGTATTACTATTACAAAACGTCATAAATTGTTGACTAATAATGGTTGGCAAAACAATTTACAGGTAGGCGATTATGTTGCTGTACCCAGTCAAATGTATGGCGATCGAGACAACGCAGAAGATCGAAATAAATTACCAATTCGTCATTTGGAAGAGTTTTCTCATCAAAGCCTAACTAAAGTAGTATCTGATTTAGATAATGTTATTGAAGGGCAGGCAGAAGCAGATTACGAACAATTAAAACCCTATAAATGGAATAAAAATACTTTAGCTGCTGATAGACAATTAGATCGACAGTACTTAATAAATAAAAAGCAAGAATTGCAAAGTTTGTTAGATAGAGAAGTTTTTTACTGTCGAATCAAATCAATTGAATTAATAGACTATCAAGGATGGGTATACGATTTTGAAGTGCCAGTACATCATAACTTTGTAGCTAATAATATTGTTTGTCACAATACAGTTCAACTAATCGGATTTCTCTTAAATCTCAAACAACAAAAACTATTAACCAAGCCTACATTATTAGTATGTCCGACTTCGGTAATCAATAACTGGGAGAGAGAAGTTAAAAAATTTGCGCCCAAACTAAACACAGTAATTCATCACGGAGATAAAAGAGAACAAGGCAAAACCTTTATCAAAAAAGTAGAAGGCAAGCAGTTAGTAATTACTAGCTATTCTTTAGTACATCGAGATGCAAAAACTCTCTCGGCAATGGATTGGCAAGGAGTTGTATTAGATGAGGCACAAAATATAAAAAACCCTACAGCAAAACAATCTCAGGCTGTACGTGACATACCCGCAGGATTTAGGATTGCCTTAACAGGTACACCCGTAGAAAACAAATTAACCGAGCTTTGGTCAATTTTAGACTTTCTCAACCCTGGCTTTTTGGGCAATCGTAACTTCTTCCAAAAAAGATTTGCTGCGCCAATCGAAAAATACGGCGATCGCGAGTCTTTAAATATTCTTAGATCCCTAACCCAACCCTTTATTCTGCGTCGATTAAAAACCGATAAAAACATCATTCAAGACTTACCTGAAAAGCAGGAAATGAACGTTTACTGCGGTCTTTCAGCAGAACAAGCAGAACTATATCAACAGTTGGTCGATAATTCTTTAGAAGAAATTGAAGATTCTGAAGGAATTAAACGCCGAGGATTGATTCTGACCTTATTATTGCGTCTCAAGCAACTATGCAACCATCCTGAATTAATCGGAGATACTAAAGCGAACAAAGTTAATCTAGATTCAGAAGACTTTGACGATCGCTCTGGAAAACTATTACGCTTAGAAGCAATGTTAGAAGAAATCGTTGACGAAGGCGATCGAGCATTGATTTTTACGCAATTTTCCGAATGGGGCAGAATACTAAAACCCTATTTAGAGAAAAAATTAAAGGGAGAAGTATTATTTTTATACGGCGCAACTCCTCGCATAGCCCGACAGGAAATGGTAGACCGTTTTCAAAACGAACCTGATGGCCCTAAAATATTTATCTTATCCTTAAAAGCTGGCGGTACTGGACTCAATTTAACCAGAGCAAATCACGTATTCCATGTAGATCGCTGGTGGAACCCTGCGGTAGAAAACCAAGCAACAGATCGGGCATTTAGAATCGGACAAAAACGCAACGTTCAAGTCCATAAATTTGTCTGTACTGGAACATTAGAAGAGCGTATTAGTGACATTATAGAAAGTAAAAAAGAGCTAGCCGAACAAACAGTCAATGCAGGAGAACAATGGTTAACCGATTTGGATACTAACAGCTTGCGTAGTTTGCTATTGTTAGATCGCGATGCGGTAATCAATGAATAACCATTCGCGTTTAATTTAGATCCAATACGAAAAAACCCAAAAATAGGACCCGTTATAGGTGAAATTTGCCCAAAAGTTAACACTACCTTAAATATTGAAATTAATTTTGACTGTAAGATTAATTTCAGAAATGTTACGTATAATAATAGCGGTTATGGATACAAATCAAGGTAACGTTGTCTTAGTCAAAGATATTTTTCCTGGCACATCTGAATATTACGAGACGGGAGTTCCATATACAAACAGTTCCGATCCCGCTAGTTTTATAGAGTATAACGGCAAAATCTATTTTACTGCCCGTAGCGAAGATATCGGGATAGAAATAAGAGAAACCGATGGTACGACAGAAGGAACAATGTTGTTGGCAGAAGTTATACCTGGTAATAATGCTTATAGTTCTAGAATTCCTGGCAATTACCCCAATAATTTAATTGAGTTTGATGGCAAAATATACTTCACTCCTGCCATTGAATTCGATTCAAATATCTGGATGAGCGATGGTACGACAGAAGGAACTTCTGTAGCGATCGATTTCGTAAATGGTTCTGCTGACGATCCCTCGCCCTATTATATTAATGATTTAATAGAAGCCAATGACCAACTTTATTTTACTGCTCTTAGCGAAGATGCTGGTGTAGAATTATGGGTCACACAAGGCAGTGTTGAAACTACCAGAATAGTTGCAGATATTAATCCTGGTTTTAATGATTCTCTTATATCTAACTTAATTGAATTTGATAACAAGCTATATTTTAATGCCACTGATGGTGCAAACGGCAACGAACTGTGGGTAACTGACGGTACGGCAAACGGCACGCAACTAGTTGCAGATATCAATTTTGGTAGCGGCAGTTCTAATCCTAGAGATTTTGCCGAATATAATGGCAAGCTATATTTTAGTGCCAATGATGGTACAAACGGTAACGAACTATGGGTAACTGACGGTACGGAAAACGGCACGCAACTAGTTGCGGATATCAATCCAGGAAGTCAAGGCTCGTCTCCATCGTCATTAACTGCTTTAAACAATGAATTATTATTTGCTGCCAATGATGGAGAAACTGCTAGAGAACTATATAAGCTGACCTTTGAAGATGTTGTAGATCCGCTCCCGACAGGCAATATTAAAGGAACTCTGGGTGACGATACCATTGAAGGTACGGGGTCGGCAGAACGCATCAAAGGCTTTGCAGGTAATGATGTCATTAACGCCCTTGGTGGTAACGATCTTGTTTTTGGGGATGTGGGTAACGATGAATTAGATGGTGGGAGTGGTAACGATACGATCTATGGCGGTAGTGGTAACGACACAATTGCAGGCGGTGCGGGAAATGATGTCTTGGTCGGTCAACAGGGCAATGACTTTTTCATCTTAACTAGTAATGAAGGTGCAGATACCATTACTGACTTCAACCTAGAACAGGATAGTTTTCTTATAGGAGGTAGTTTAGTCTTTGAAGACTTGAGCTTTGATAACAATTCAATTTTGACAGGAGATGAAACCCTTGTGATCGTCGAAGGTGTCGATACCACGCAGCTAGCTGCCGATAACTTTGTTTGAGTTATAAGGTTTTTAAAATAAGGCATCGCTAACAAGAGCAATTGTGCTTCATTAATAAATATTTCCAAGCGCGATCGCAGGCTTACCTTTGTATTGTGTATTACCTACCATGTTACGTAAATACGCTTAAATTGTAGTATTAATTTAATAGTCCCCACGAACAAAGATAGTCATGAATAACATAGAGCAGATAATAGCCGATCTAGGTCTTGATGTTGGAGACATAGACAATTTAAGGCTGTTTGAATACAACGGTCTGACTTACTTTGCTGCCAGCGACGGGCAAACGGGCAGAGAATTGTGGGCAAGCGACGGTACGATAGAGGGAACGCAGCTAGTCGCAGATATCAATCCTGGTGCGGCTAGTTCTTTTCCAGATAAGTTTATTGAATACCAAAATCTGCTTTATTTTGCAGCCAGTGATGGGCAAACAGGCGATGAATTGTGGGTCAGCGACGGCACATTTGAAGGAACGCAGCTAGTCGCAGATATTAACCCAGGCTTTAATGATTACACTGGAAATCCTGTTGCTAAGAGTTCCTTTCCTCGCAACTTTAGAGTTTTTGAAGACCAATTATTCTTCACTGCATCTGCACCCGAACCAGATAATGCTGCACTTTTTACCACAGGTGCTTCTGAAAACTTGTTTGTTACCGATGGTACGACAGAAGGAACGATAAATCTAACTAATTTCGAGCCGTCAGAATATCCTACTGAAATTTTAGAGTTTGTTGAATTCGATAATCAACTCTATTTTTCAGTTGATGAAGAATTTTTCGGAAATTTAGAAGGGCTTTGGATAAGTGATGGTTCCCTAGAAGGAACGAAAATAGTTGTCGATTTAGATAATGATGATTTTGGCGCAGCTCCACGGGAACTAACTGTATTTAATGATCGACTTTATTTTTCTGCACTGACGAAGGGATTGGGGGCTAGTCGGGAATTATGGGTAAGTGATGGTACTCAAGCAGGAACTAGTTTGATAACAGATCTTACGGGGGACTCTTTTTATGATGTCAGCAGCTTAGACGTTGAAGGCGATCGCCTTTTATTCACTGCCTTTGACGATAACTCCAACTCCGAACAAAGATATCAGCTATCCATCGATGGTACGGTAAGCCTAGTAAATCCCAATCCACCTACTGTTATCGACGGTACATTCAGATCGGATGAAATATTAGGTACGGATGCAGATGAAATTATCAATGGCTTTAGCGGTAACGATAAATTGAATGGTGGTGGCGGCGATGATATACTAGATGGTGGATTTGAGGACGATATATTAGATGGCGGAAGTGGAAACGATACCCTCTCTGGTGACGACGGCTTTGATGTCTTTGTTTTAGGTGCAGACAACGGTAGCGATACTATTATCGATTTTGAGCCAGGACAGGATAGTTTTTCTTTGTCAGGCAGTATAAGTTTTAGCGATCTTACTTTAGCAGGAAATCAAATTGAGATTGGAGATACACTAATCGCAACTGTCGAAGGAGTAGATACAAGCTCTTTATCAGCACCCGACTTTAACCAACCAGCTAACCCAGAAGAATCGAGCAACGAAGGAACTCTCGATGCCGATACCATCAACGGTACGGATTCAGCCGAGCGCATCAAAGGTTTTGCAGGAGATGACGTAATTAATGCCCTTGGTGGTTTCGATCTTGTCTTTGGAGATGTCGGTAACGATCGATTAGATGGGGGTAAGGGCAGCGATACTATTTATGGAGGCAGAGGCAACGACACAATAAATGGCGGTGAAGGGAGTGGCTATGATATACTAGTCGGTCAAGAAGGTACTGATTTCAATCCCGAACAAGATGGTTTTGAGCTGTCAGGAGACTTAAGCTTTGGTGATTTAACTCTAAGCGGAAACCAAATTTTCATTGGCAGTCTATTGGTTGCAACCGTAGAAGGAATAGAAGATCTAAACTCTTTGCCACCATCTAGCTTTAAAGAAGACGAACCAACCAACCCAGGAGAACCAAATCTAATTGAAGGAACTCTCGATAGCGATACCATTGACGGTACAGATTCAGCCGATCGCATTAAGGGTTTTGCAGGTAATGATGTAATTAATGCCTTTGGTAGTGACGATACCGTATTTGGGGATGTTGGTGATGATGAGTTAGATGGGGGTAGTGGTAACGATACAGTTGTAGGTGGAGTTGGCAGCGATACTATGATTGGCGGTGCGGGGAATGATGTCTTAGTTGGAGAAGAAGGTAACGACTTTTTTGTTCTGACTCCTAATCAAGGTACAGATACCATTACTGACTTCAATATAGAAAGCGATCGCTTTATTTTAAGTGGCAATTTGATTTTTGAAGAGTTGAACTTTAATAATAATTCGATTTTGGCGGGAGATGAAACTATTGCAACCATTGAAGGTGTGGATACGACCGAGCTTCAAGCTGATAACTTTGTTTAGATTGTTGTTTTTTTTGAATTGAGGCGATCGCTTTTTCAACTTGTCCAGCCATAACCAATTAATTTGTTTGTTAGGTCCAATGTGAATTAAAAAATCAGAAAATCCTTCAAATACGTTTTTTAAAGATGATATTTTTCTGTCTCTCTAACTAAAAAACTAAAATTTTCAGGTTTTCTCAAAAGCTAATAGCTAAAAACCAGTAAATTAGAACGAAGGTAATTCACATCAAGCATTTGTTAGGAGTTATAAATTATTTTGCCTACCTACTTATAGATATGAGAAATGTCAAAAAGCTAGCTCTAATTGCTGCGATAGTTGCAAGCTTATCTTTTTTATTGCCGATAAAAGTTAGTCATTGGTTTGCTTCTTCCGCCAGGGCTACTGACGTGCAGCAATCTAATTCAAACAACACTCCAACCCTTTCTCAATCTTGCCAAAATCAATCCTTACCTTTGCTACAGGTAGACGGTAAAAGGATTAAAGATGAAGCAGGAAACAAGGTTACTTTAAGAGGAATTAGCTTTTGCGGCTTTAATAATGCTTGGGGAGAACAAGTCTTACCCGATTTTAAGCAAAAAATTACTAAAGTCACCAACGGTACTAACGGCTGGTATCCCAATCTATTGCGTTTACCTATAAAAAATTATCATCTAGACAATTTTAGTCTCGAACAGGTTTATCAAACTCTGCAAGCAGGGGTTGATGAATGCGTTAAACAACAGGTATATTGCATCATCGACTGGCATGCAGTAGACGGAGAAGAAGGGGCAGATTGGCGATCGCCTGAAATGAAGCGTCAAACAAAAGCTTTTTGGAGTTATATCGCTCCTCGTTTTAAAGATTATCCTAACGTTATTTTTGAGCTTTACAACGAACCAAGCTACCCCAAACTGGTAAGCAAATACAATTGGAAAATTTGGCGCAGTGTAGCCCAAGAATGGGTAGATTTAATTCGAGAGAATTCCCCCAGAAATATAATTTTGATTGGTTCTCCTTTATGGTCGCAAATTACCCGCTATGCCCCCGATTATCCCTTTGCAGGTAGTAATTTAGCCTATGTAAACCATACTTATAAAGGTATGGAAGAAAGTTGGCCAAAAGAAGTCGGTTTAGAATACGATTGGGAAGAAGTATTTGGCAAAGCAGCAGACCGCGTGCCGATATTTCTAACCGAATTTGGTTGGCAAGCCGATGCCGAATGGGAGTTCTCTAAAGCCACTACAGCCGAATTTGGTCAACCAATGAAAGAATTTTTAAGCAAACGTCCTAATATCAATTGGGTAGTGTGGACTTACGATCACTATTGTTCTCCTCGATTAGTAGACGAGAGCGATCGCGTTTTGGGCGGAAATAAGATGGGAATTTTTGTTCGTCAATGGCTACAGGAGGAGTGGTCAAAACCAACTAATCCTCTTAAATCCTGTAGCTAAATATTAGCTATTTTTTATTAGGTTACTGATGTTACGCAACATTAACTAGCCATCAAGTCTAGATGAACTCCCAAAACCTCAATTCAAACCTTCGCCCCGCAGGGAAGCGGTGCGACCCACAGACGCTTTGCGTCTCAAGTCTGCTTTGCAGACGTTTGGGCGAAGCCCTGTTCGCCGTCAGGCGGCAGAGCCTATCGGCTCAGAGCGTCGCTAGGCGCGACTTCGAGCTTTGCTCGTGCGGAACGCGCACCAAAAAAGAGATGCTGCTTGAGTAGTGTGTATGTACATGAACAAATCAAGTATTCCGAATGAGCTATATCTATATCTATAGCAGAATGGACGGCTTTAATTTCGGATTTTATTTTTTACACGGTCTCTATAAAAAAATGACTATACTGCGTAACATCAGTTAGGTTATTTATTTTTCGCTAATTTGTTGTATTGAATTCAATTGCATAGGAATACTAATTGAAACATATATCAATTACAAGAGATTGAAACAGACATTTAGTTTGAGCTTCTTTCTCAAAAATACAACATTTAGATCGAGGAAGTAATCATGGCTATATTTAATGGTCCAGATCAATCATTTGGAACTGACGAAGCAGATATTTTTAACGGTAGTAATTTAGATGATGTCTTTTTTGCCCTTGAAGGTAATGACACTCTCAATGGCGAAGGGGGAAATGATATATTCTACGGCTATCAAGGCAATGATAGTCTTGTCGGAGGTAGTGGAGATGACTCTCTCTATGGTAATGAAGACAACGATACTCTCAAAGGAGGAATTGGAAATGATGAATTGTCAGGGGGATCTGGCGATGACACATTATTCGGCGAGTCTTCTTTCGCAACAGTAGCAATAGATACCTTGAGGGGTGGAGAAGGGGCAGATTTATTTATCCTTGGTGATTATCACGATAATCTTTACGGTAATGCAGGAGAAGGAGACTATGCTCTAATCAAGGATCTTCAAGCAAACGATACTATTCGTCTTGACTATGGAACTTATGATTTTGTGGCATCTCCTATCGATGGAGTAACGGGTACAGCTATTTATGAAGGTACAGAATTAATTGCCGTATTGGAAGGAGTTAATTCCGCAGACTTGGATGCTACAAACACTGGCTTTTATACTAACGTCACAGGCTTTAGAAGTCCTATAATCAACGGTACTCCTGGCGATGATAGCCTATATGGAGAGACTGGTGATGATATTATCTATGGTCACGAAGGTAATGACACCATTGTCGGTGCAGGTAGTTCTTCTTCTGTAGAAATCGATTGCCTTACAGGTGGAGAAGGGGCAGATGTCTTTGTTCTCGGTGGTTTTCATGACAACTACTACGACAATGCAGGTGATGAAGATTATGCCTTAATTAAAGATCTTCGCTCCAATGACATAATTCGTCTTGACCAGGGATACTATGAATTTGAGCCATCAACCATTGCAGGAGTTGAAGGCACTGGTATTTACGAAGATGGAGAGTTAATTGGCATTGTAGAAGGAGTAGAACCAGCAGAGTTGGTCAGCAACGACAGAGGCTACTATACCGAAGTCACTCTGTATGATGGAACGTTGACTACTTTTGTCCCACCCAATTTGCTTCCAATTATTCCACCTGAAATTATTGAAGATCTTATTACCCCAACTATTGATTTAATCGAATCAGATTTAATTGAACCAGATAGCTCAATTCTAATCGAAGCTGAAGATTTGAACTTAGAAGCTTACACAGTTCAAAACTTCGGTGAACTAGAGGCGGAAAATGGGGCTTATGGGGCTGATGCGGTAGGCATTACTCTATATGATGGAGAAACTCTTTCCGAAGCAGGAACAGCTTCTTTATTGGCTAGTGATTATGAGCTATCTGGAACTTATGATTTGAGCGTTAGTTACTTTGATGAAAATGATGGAGTTGCCACACTACAGGTTTTAGTTAATGACGAAGTGGTTGACGAAATATTGTTTAGTGAAGAGACTAGCAGTGGTTATCCAACAGAAGATACTCGCAGAGAGTATACATTTGAAGACTTAGCGATTGAATCTACTGACACTGTAGCTCTTCGCGGTGTTGCTGATATCAATAACCAAGGGAGCGAATGGGCTAGAGTAGACTACATTAGCTTTGCTTTGGATACAGAAGTTACAGATTTGGTTGGTGCTGAGGTTTAAATAGATGAGAACAGATTGGTTTTAGTCAACATTAATATCTTGCAAGATGACTATTTTTAGCCTATTTTTAAATATCTCTCTTACACTGTATCCATATTTTGATCCATGGTATTTACTCTAATTAAAAAGTATTGGATCGCACACACACTATTTATTCTGACAATTATTACAATTTTATCTCTCATTCCCCTAGACGAATTGCCCCCTTTTCCCAGCAATGATAAGACGCAACATTTTATCGCTTATGCTGTTTTAATGTTGCCGACAGCTATTAGAAAACCACAATATATTAAGGAAATCGTCCTATTCTTCATCTGTTGGAGTGGGGCGGTTGAATTATTACAGCCCTATGTTAATCGCTATGGAGAGTGGCAAGACTTGTTAGCAAATATTATAGGCTTGATCTTTGGCTGGTTGTTAGCAAAATCGATCGATAAACTTTGTCTGTAAACCATCAAATTCCTCATAATTTATCAGAAGATTTTCATTAGTTTCTCAGAATGTCGAGCAACAATAAAAGTAATTAAGGCAGCGACATCACAGCAATATAAATGGAACTTTCCAAAAGATTGAGACAATTAAATCCTCTCCAACAATCGATCAAAAATGTCGCTGTTGACCATAATAGTAGTAATGCAACAAAATCATTTCTTCAGTTTAAACCAGTGCGAAAATTACTAGATACAGCTTCTTTAAAAGTAAGATTGACCATTGGTATTGCTGGAGTGGCAGCTTTGGGGATGGGTAGTCTGGCGGCTTGGACAAGTATCAGTATGCAGCATATTTTGGTTTCTACCCATAAGGAAAACATGAAATATATTGCTGGGCGTTTTCCTAGGGATGTAGAGATATATAGCGAAATGATCCCCCTAGAAGAAGGAGCGCAAAGAGCGATCGCATCCCTCTCAACTCCTGATAAATTGATTTGGGTTAAAAATCGTCAAGGTATTGTACAGGCTAAATCTCAAGCTCTGAATCAAGCAGAAATTGGCAATACTCTTTTGGGGGTTAAAAATGTTCCTTTGATTCCCCAGGTCAAAGATTTAAACGGTAGCTATTGGTTGATGTGCGCTACACCTTTAAATGTAAAAGGAAATAATTTAGGTCAACTATATCTCGCCCACAATATTACTAGCGATCAAATGATGTTTTTGAATTTGATTCGTAGTCTAACTATTGCTACAGTAATTGCGATCGCAACTATGACTACAGTAATTGCAGTTTATATCCATCGCTCCATGCAGCCCCTCAAAAGAATTAGTCAGCTTACCTCGACAATTTCTGCTGATAAATTAGACCAGGCTCATATTAATCTAGAACAGGCTCCTACGGAAGTTAGAGAGTTAGCGGAAACTGTTGACCAAATGTTGGTTAGACTGTCAGAATCTTGGGAACATCAACGGGAATAATTGAGCAATGTTTCCCATGAATTACGTACTCCTCTAACTATTATCTCTGGTTATATTCAAAGTATTTTACGTCGGGGAGATAATTTATCGGAAATTCAAACCGAAGCCCTAACTACTGCTTCGTCTGAAGCCGATCGCACGGTACAGTTGTTACAAGATTTATTAGACTTGGCTCGATTGGACAGTGGTAGATTGCAGTTTCAACCAGAAAACATTCTTCTTAATGACCTAATTAAAGAAGTAGTAGGTATGGCAAAGCAATATAGTAACAGAGCGATAAAAATCGATTTAGAATCTGAGATTGTGGCAATTAAAGCAGATAGTCATCGTCTCAAGCAAGTGCTACTTAACTTGATTGATAATGCAGTTAAATATTCCGAGCCAGAAACCCCCGTAACTCTAAAATTAATTAGGAAGAATAATTTTGCAGCTATTCAAGTTTGCGATCGCGGTGTTGGTATTCCTTTGCCACAGCAAGGACGTATTTTTGAGCGATTCTTCCGTGTAGACGAATCTCGCAATCGAGCAGGAGGAACAGGATTAGGACTATCTATTGTTAAAACTCTAGTAGAAGGAATGGGCGGAAATATATCAGTGCGATCGCAACTCAATGAAGGCAGCACTTTTACAATTAGTTTTCCCACACAACAATAATTAGCAATTATTAATTAATCATATAGAATCCCAATGCTCTGATGGGCGAATAGAAAATCTAGCGGGGTTAGTGTCCACTTGCGGAACAATCAAACAAAAAATAACTAAACTGGTTAAGATGATTGTGCCTTTGATTCCGCCTTTGATCTGGCAATTAAAATATTTTTTAGTCAGTCGATCCGTAGGCGGTAACAAAACTAAACCGATAGAAAAGAAAAGAATTGCGATCGCAATATAAGGCGGCGGATTCATCAGCGCACCAAAAGCTGCTGCCAGAAACAAAGTTCCGATAAACCAATTGAAACGAGAAACCATTAATCTTTTTATAATTAGCACAGTTTTATATTTAAGGCTGAAACAATCAGCACACTTTATTAGGATTCCCAGGTTAATCTAAAATATATCAAGATGACAATTTACTTGATAGCTTTTAAAACAGTGACAACGTAGAATAATTAAGTTTGGAACCATAAATCCAATTATTACTAAAGCAAACTAATAATTGTTCATCTTTCGTAAGCAGTCACTTAAAACACCTAGAGAGTTAGAATTAATGATCTCTGCAACAGTTAAACTACCTAATCTCGATTTAGCTCAAGTAAACCAACAGTTAGAAAATGCTGAAGCCTCTTCTGTAGCAGAATGGAGTGCTGAAACTTTTAGCAATGGTTTGGTTATGAGTACTAGTTTTGGTATTCAAGCTGCGGTGATGTTACACCTAGTGACGCGAGTTATGCCCAATATTCCTGTAATTTGGGTGGATACAGGCTATTTACCCGTAGAAACTTACAAGTTTGCCGAACAGCTAACTCAAAGACTACAGTTGAATCTCAAAGTTTATCAGTCTCCTATTTCTCCTGCACGCATGGAGGCTTTGTATGGCAAACTGTGGGAACAAGAAGACATTGACGCTTTTAACCGCTACGATCAAATTCGCAAAGTCGAACCAATGCAGCGAGCATTAGAAGAACTTCAAGCAACTGCTTGGCTAGCAGGATTGCGTCGGGATCAAACCACTCATCGTCAAAATTTAACTAGAGTAGAACAGCAGGATGGTCTTTATAAGATATATCCTATTTTAGATTGGAATGCACGAGACATTTATCGCTATTTGACATCTCACGATCTTCCCTACCATCCTTATTTTGAAAAAGGTTATGTATCTGTTGGAGATTGGCATTCTAGCCGCCCTCTTACCGCTGATGATAGTAATAGTAGAGATACTCGT
>CAKZYI010000415.1 GCA_937884735.1 uncultured Pleurocapsa sp. | reverse complement strand
GTTGTCCATGCCCGCTAGATCTATTTCATCTTCGTATTCAGTCTCAGAGGAAAGAGTTTGACCAAATTGATAGGTGTCTTTGCCAAATCCCAAACGACTAATTAACCCTTGAACTCTCCCTGATAACATAATGGCGACCACCCGATAAAGGCGGGCTGCCATAGCGGGATCTTGCTGTAGTTTGATCAGCAATTTATCTCTAGAAATTGCCAACACTAGGGATTTTTCTTGAGTTTGTACGGTGGTAGGGGAGAGAAATGAATCGAAAACGGAAGTTTCGCCAATAATTTCTCCTCGACTGAGGTGGGCAATCTCTCTTTCTAGCTCGGATTCTGAATCATCTAACTCCAGGGCGGCAAAAATGCTGCTAACTTTGTTTTGTTGTGCTTCTTTGACCATCAAAGACATAGTTCCCTGGAGAATAATATAGAGATTTTCTACCTGGCGACCAACCTTGGTTAAGATTTCCCCAGCACCAATTTCTTGAAGCACTCCTTGATGCACCATCCAGTCAACATCACTGTCTTTTAGTTCGCCAAACAGCATTGGCACATCCTGTAAGGCATTTAATTTACCCATGCGGTTACGCAGATATAAATTGCCCAAATGTTCAAATCTTTCGGTGAGTAAAATAGCGATCGCTCGATAAAAGCGAGCGGAAAATCCCGTATCTTGATCTAATTTTCGCTTCAACTTTTCTCTAGGAATACCCAATACCTGAGAATTTTGGGATGCAGTAAAGGTGTTGGCGGCAGGACTACTGTCTAAAAAAGCCATCTCGCCAATAATTTCGCCGTTGCCCAGGCGAGCAATTTCCCGTTCCAAATTGGAGTCTTCTTCTAGGGCAGCAAAGGCACTACCAAGTACTCCTTTATTAGACTGGGATGTAATGACTGCGGCAAACTCACCAGTAATAATTAGATATAAATAATTAACGCTCTTTTGTTGCTGAATTAGAGACTGCCCTGCCTGGATTGCCTGTCGCTCTCCGTTGAGCTTAATCCACTGCCAGTCTCGACTATTTAACTGTTGTAATAAAACTTCTGTCATTATAAAACCTGGCTAATTTTGAGTTGTTTTAGGTATGTGACTATCGGAAAAAGAAATGTCTAGCTGTCTTAATCTGTCTTTTGCTTTTGCCGCCTGGCCCATCAACGCATCTACCCCATCTGCGGTTGCCAAATCAATGATGGTTGAATCGATTAGGGCAAGAAATACAACCAGTTTTTCACGGTCGCTGCGGGCGCGGTCGTGATAATATTGCCGATCAAAATCTTCTAGGTTTCGCGCTACATTTCTAATCAAACTTTGTAGTACTGCAAACGCACCGTCTGAAAGTTCGGGATCGCCGCGATAGTTTTCTAAACGTCCCCCAGAACGATAACCATCTCCTCCCAGTCCCATAAAATGAAGAAACCAATCTCCACGATAGCTACCGTGGGCGGCAACAATGCCTTGATAGTCGGCGATCGTTTCATCTAATAGGTTGTTTCTCATCGAACCCAAAAGACGACGAGTTAAATAATGGGTGCATTCATGTTCTAGGCGAATATTAAGGGATAATTCTTGCAAGTTATCCGCATCTAGCCCCAAGACTGCTGAGGAAACATCTTTTTGGGGAAGCATTTTCTTGAATTCTACCTGCCAATCTGCTTCAGATTTCTGAGGAGATGCGCGATCGCTCCACCTCTGGCGATACTGACGAATACGATCCCAATTGTTATACCCGCCAATAATACATGCACCCATTGAGTCAGGAATTGGCTGCGGTTCATTTTTCTTGGTAAGAGCTTGAATTAAGGCTACAAAATCAGAACGCTTCTTAGCAATAATTATAGGGATTTTTCCTGCTATGGTCTGATGGATTCGTAGCTCCAATTCTTGTGATTGTAGCTCTAAACCTTTCTTTTGTTGAGTTTCTAAAGCTAATTCTCCTTTTCTAGTTGCGCTTCTATATAGTTGCGTAATACTCATATCTTTAGCAATTACAAAATTTAATTGTACTAATCTTTTTCTTAATGCTTCTAAAACTCCAATTTGTTTTGCTTCTAGATAGTATTCTTGCCAAACGGACAGATGCAATTCATCTTCTAGTGGCAAAGAAAAACCTCTGTCCCAGTTATCAAGCTGAAATTGACTGACGTTATATTCTATTAATTCGTTAATTTCAGATTCATTTGCGTAATGTAAAGCTCTTATCTGGCTTTGCCTATCTAATTCTTTCATAAACAGATCTACATTATTTTGTTAATGATTAATACTGAACTTTCCTGAACTTTCCTGAACTTATTACTTCCAAATACTGAGCTTTAATAATATTTGCTGGCTATATTTATAAGATAATATTAATATGACCTAGCAACATTTCTTGTAATGAATAATTAAATTTTAGCTTGAATTATTTGAAATAAAAATATTATTTGCCTTGACGAACTATGTGATTAACAATAATTGAACTGAGATCATGTTTTATATTTCTTTAGCACTGGGAACAACACCATTGAATTTACAGTTGTTATCTACCCAAGCAATTCAGCCAAATTTATCATCAAAAGCTAACCAAATCCCAGAATTAGTAAATGATAATCCGTCGATCAATCAAAGACTACATCACAACTCAGGGGTTCTAATTACGAAGCTAAATCGTTCTTCTCACCAAAGAAATCCCCTGGCGATTCCTGAAAAGCCAGCAGAGGTGAATATTGATAAAATAGTCTCTATAACCTTGGAAGAAGCAATTGAGTTTGCAATTAACAACAATCGTCAGCTAATAATTACTCAATTAGAGCTAAGGCGCGCCCAGGCTAGTCTTAGTGCGGAAAAAGCAGCCCGATTTCCTTCTCTATCTACCCAGACTACTTTAAACCGCTCGTCTAGTCCTTCTGGAGAAATTCAAGCTAACACCCTAAGAGACTCTTTAGACGACCAATTAGATGCACAACAGTCATTAATTGAAGAAATACAAACTCAACTGCCAAATGTCAGCGATCCTTCAGAACAGCTCGAGTTGCAAACTCGACTACAGGAATTAGCGATCGCCCGTACTCAAACTCAAAGTCAGTTGGATGATGTTGGTAATATTGCCACCACCTCTATTAATGGCTCAGTGGGTTTGAACTATGCTTTATATTCCCCTGGGCGGGGAGCTTTGATTAAAATTGCTAGAGAAGAAGTAGTCTTTCGTAAGCTAGAGGTACAGAGAATTAAAGAAGAATTAATCTTAGATGTTACCAATGCCTATTACGATCTTCAACAGATAGATCGAGAGGTAGAAATTGCCGAATCAGACGTACAGTCTCGAACCAGAGGGTTAAATATAGTTTCTCGGCTTTTAGAGGCATCTCTCGCTACTCGTCTAGACTTACTTAATGTTGAAGTGGAATTGGATAATGCCCGTCAAGTTTTGCGTAATAGTCAGGTGCAACAACAAATTGCAAGTCGTACTTTGGCTGAAATACTTAGTTTATCCCCCAAAGTTACTCCCACCGCAGCAGATCAGGTCAAAGTGGCTGGTAAATGGGATTTGGCTCTAGAAGAGACAATTATTTTAGGTCTAAAAAATCGTGTTGAGCTAGAGCAACAATTAGCGCAGCGTCGTAGCACCAAGGCACAACGTCAGGCTGCTTATGCTCCAATCAAGCCTCAGGTAAACTTGTTTGCTAATTATGACTTTTTGCAACTATATTCTGACGAACCTGGAGATAACGCTCTTAGGGGTTTTGGAGATGGTTATTCTGTAGGAATGACTTTTAACTGGACTCTTTGGGATGGGGGGAGTTCTTTTGCCAGAGCCAGAGAAGCCAAGGCTAGTACGGCTATTTCCGAACAGCAATATGGAGATAATGCAGAACAAATTAGATTAGAAATAGAACAAGCATATTATCAATTACCTGCTGCTTTGGAAAATGTGGAAACGGCTAATAAAGCTTTAGCTAGAGCCGAAGAAGCTGTCGCAGCAGCCAACACCAGATTTAGTGCTTATTTGAATACTCAAACAGAGGTGCTAGCCGCACAAAATCGCCTGGTTCAAGCCAAAAACAATTTAATTCAGGCTCTTTAAGACCAATAAAGTGACTTAAAATTAAGTTTTATCCAAGCAATACCGCTTTTTTTCGAAAAAAAGAGGAAATTTATCTAAATAAACCGGTAATACTTTTGGGCATCAAAACA
>CAKZYI010000414.1 GCA_937884735.1 uncultured Pleurocapsa sp. | reverse complement strand
CAAAGTCAACCGATTAGATGTTAATTGCTATTTTTTAGAGGTTAAATCTTTTTTTACAAGATAAAAGTATTATGTTTAGATAAAGAACTGATTATTTATTTAATTAATATGAAAAAAGAGTCCACTCCATCAAGCCCAGAGCAACTCCAGCGTTTTCTGCAAGCAGCCAAAGTGTTTACGCCCAGCGCACCTATTGATAATCAAGAGTTTTTTGCAGGAAGACTAGAACAGATTAGTCAAGTGATCAGTGCAGTAGTTCAAAAAGGGCAACATGTAATTTTATATGGAGAAAGAGGAGTAGGCAAAACATCTATGGCAAATGTTATTTCTCAAATTATGCGTAGTTTTTCCCAAGAAGAAGTCCAATCAGTAATTATTAACTGTGATGGTATAGATGACTTTACTTCTCTTTGGCAAAAAATATTTCGTGAATTTGATTCTCTACAAGATTATGCTGATATGTCTCCAGAAGAAATTACTCCTGAGTCAATTAGATATTCTATTCAAAGAAATCTAGGTAAGAGTATTGTTGTTATTGATGAGTTAGATCGCTTAGGTAGCAGTCCCGTTGCTACTGAATTGATCGCAGACACTATTAAAACTTTGTCAGATCACCTAGTTGATACAACTCTTATTCTTGTGGGTGTTGCCGATTCTGTAAATGATCTGATTGCAGAACATGGATCAATTGAAAGATCTTTGGTTCAAGTTCTTATACCAAGAATGTCCATGGATGAACTTTATGAGCTTTTAGATAAAAGATTTAGCTTATTAAAAATAAAAATACAAGATAAAACAAAAGAAAATATAAGTTTTTTATCTCAAGGTTTGCCAAGTTATACTCATTTGCTAGCATTACATGCTTCTCAGGGTGCAATTATTAGGAATTCAGATTCTGTCGAATTATCAGACCTAGATGAAGCGATTAAAAAGGCAGTGGATAAAGCATATCAAAGTATTCGCCATTCTCATCACCAAGCTACATCTAGTTCAAGAAAAACTATTTACACTCAAGTCCTATTAGCTTGTGCCTTGGCTAAAAAAGATAATATGGGTTTTTTTGCTCCACCTGATGTGGTCAAACCTATATCCTTGATTATGAATAAAAAATACAGGACACCAGGATTTGCTCGCCATCTCAAAGACTTTTGCGAGGAAAAAAGAGGTAACGTTTTATGCCTAAAAGGTAGTGCGAGAAGCTATAGATTTAGGTTTGTTAATCCAATGATGCAACCATACGTAATTATGCATGGACTGGCAAGTGGTTTGATTAATCAAGAAGATCTCAAAAAATTTGTGTAATTTTAAAATTTTTAATATTAGTGTACTTTAGTAGTCTTTAACAAAATTAGTTTTATAGGAAATTTGATTATGATCGCTTTTATCAATAGTTCGGACAAAATTTAATAACCAATTAAGCTTTATAAGCATTCATCAAAAAATGTCCGAACTATTACTTTATCTGAAATTTAGTTAATCATCAATTGTAGTTTTTCTTGTTCCTCGGTGGTTAATTCGGTGGGTTGACCAAGGATTTCTTTGTACATTTTGATATATTCTAAAGTTGATTTTACCCAGCTGAAGTTTTGACTCATGGCTCTTTTCTGCAATTCTTGCCATTTGTCTTTATAAACAAACCCTTCAGAAGCTCGAACCATGCAGGTAAACAAATCTAACGGTTCGTAGCGGTCAAAACAATAGCCCGTACCGCTACTATTCATCGGATCGTGATGAGCCACCGTATCTACTAAACCACCAGTGCGTCTTACGATAGGAATGCAACCATAACGCATAGCCAACATTTGACTAATACCACAGGGTTCAAATTTAGAAGGCATTAAAAATACATCGCAGCCACTATAGATTCGGCGTGCTAAGGCATCATTATAAAGCAACTGTACCGACATTCTACCAGGGAAACGAGTTGCTACTTGCCATAGCTGGGTTTCAATTTGGCGATCTCCTGTTCCCAAAACTACTAGCTGAGAATTACTATATGCCATAAAGCGATCGATAATTTGCAACAGCAAATCAATTCCCTTTTGATCGACTAATCTAGAAACAACCCCCATCATAAAGACATCTTGGTCTACATTTAACCCCAATTCTTTTTGCAGGGCAGCTTTATTGATGCTTCTTTTGTCAATGGTATTGATAGTAAAATTCTGCTGGAGAGCCTTATCTTTTGTGGGATCGTAGCTGTCTGTATCAATTCCGTTGAGAATGCCTCTAGTTTTTCCGCTAATAAACGAGAGTAAACCTTCAAGCTTTTCCCCATATTCGACAGTTTTGATTTGTTCTGCATAGGTAGGAGATACGGTATTAACGCGGTCGGCAAACTGCACTGCCGAAGCCATAACATTGTGTCCCTGCATATACCAAGGACACCAGGTAATTCTGTCTAAATACCATCGCCAAGGGCCTTGATAAGCCAAATTATGGATTGTGAATACAGTAGAGATATCTGGAGCTTGATTCATCCACACGGGCAACATTCCTGTATGCCAGTCATGACAGTGAATTATTTCTGGCTTCCAGTAATTCCAGCAAAACTCAGCCGCACCATTGCTAAAAAAAGTAAATCGCCAGGCTTCATCTTCTCCTGCATAGATGCGCTCTGGATCGAAAGCAGGATGACCAAATAAATATAACGGAACATCACTGTTGGGTAAAGATGTTAGATACACTGCAAAGTCATTAAACATTGCATATCCCCACCAAACTGGATCGGCTGGGATCTCTATTTTATTTTGCAATCCGCCATAGTAAGGCATCAAAATACGGACATCATGACCTAGTTTTTTGAGTACTTTGGGCAATGCGCCGACAACATCGCCTAATCCACCAACTTTAGCGATGGGTGCTACTTCTGCTGATACAAATAAAATCCGCATTTAGTTTATTGAGGCTCTCGATTCTTACTTTAGCTTCCTGTGTGATTATAAGGGTGGGTGGGGTACAGGCGATAGGGGGATCGTCGAGAAATATTAATTTGAACTTAGACTAGAGAATTACTTCGGGGTTAGCAGCCAATTACTAACTACTAACCACTAGTTTATTCAGCGTGGTGGCGATACCAATCAATCGTATTCTTTAAGCCTTGGCGAAACTCAGTTTGTGCCACAAAGCCAAATTCTTCTTTTGCTCTTTGGGTATCTAGGCAACGACGGGGTTGACCATTGGGTTGGTCTGTTTGCCAGACAATTTTGCCTTCAAATTCCATCAATTCGCAAATAGTTTCTACTAAATCTTTGATGGAAATTTCTTGATTAGTGCCTAAGTTGACTGGGTCAGATTTATCATATTTCTGAGCTGCGGTGACGATTCCTATTGCTGCATCAGTAGAGTATAAAAATTCGCGAGTAGGGCTACCATCTCCCCAAGCAGGTAATTCTTGGTCGCCTCTTTGTTGAGCTTCATGAACTTTGTGAATCAGAGCAGGAATTACATGGGAACTACGAGGATCGAAATTGTCTTCAGGACCATATAAATTTACGGGTAGCAAGTAAATTCCGTTGAAACCGTACTGTTGACGATAGGCTTCTAGCTGAACCAATAGTGCTTTTTTGGCAATACCATAAGGAGCATTGGTTTCCTCTGGATAACCATTCCACAAATCGTCTTCTCTAAAGGGAACAGGGGTAAACTTAGGGTAGGCGCAAATAGTTCCCACACAAACAAATTTTTTTACACCTTCTTGATAGGCTGCATGAATTAGCTGAGTACCCATCATGAGGTTGTCATAAAATAATTCTGCTGGCTTTTCTCGGTTTAAGCCAATTCCTCCTACATGAGCAGCCAGATGAATGACTACATCCTGCTCTTTTACAGCTTGCTGGCAATTTTCCCATTTCCATAAATCTCGCTCTCGCGATCGCGGTGTGCTAATTTTATCTATAGTTGCTCCAGCTTTACATAATTGGTTGACAACCTGTTTGCCTAAAAAACCGTTACCGCCTGTGACCAGAATTCTTTTGTCTTGTAGATCTAACATATTCAAGAGTGATGTAATTATGCAACGCTTAATTTAACAACGATGTTGTTCTACTTCTGTGGCGTAAGCTGGGAATTTTGGCAATTTATCCATCTTACTTAGAAATTAATCGCCTCCTCGACAATAGTAAAATAACAAACCTGATATTTCAAACAAAAAAAAGAAGAGCAATATTGCCCTTCTTTTTTTGATATTTTAAAACTGATTATTTTTTGGGAGACAACATCATCATCATGTTACGTCCTTCCCGCTTGGGAAATTGCTGAACTTCAGCATAGTCTTCTAGGTCTTTTGCCATGCGGCGCAATAAGTCTTCGGCTAATCTTGAGTGTTGAATTTCTCGACCTCTAAAGCTGATGGTAGCCTTTACTTTATCACCAGATTTCAAGAAACGTTGAGCATTTTTGACGCGCACATTGTAATCGTGTTCTTCGATTTTATAGCGCATTTTAACTTCTTTAACGTCAGCATTATGCTGCTTTTTCTTCGCTTCTTTCTGCTTTTTATCTTGCTCGTATTTGTACTTTCCATAGTCCATAATTTTGCAGACTGGTGGCTTGGCGGTTTCGCTGACTAAGACCAAATCTAAGCCTTTTTCTTGAGCTATGGTCAGAGCTTCTTTGGGAGTTATAATACCCAACTGCTCACCTTCAGAGTCGATAACACGAATTTCGGGGAAGCGAATTCTTTCGTTAGTTTTGGTTAGATCGCGACTGTTGTTACTGCGTCTTCTATCTCTCACAGGCGTATTGTTTCTTTCCTTTTGTATTAGTATTGTTTTGAGCTGAAAATTTAAAATGATCAAGATTTTACCTTACTCGACCATTTTATCTATCTTGTTATTAATAGAATATTAAGTTAACTATATTTTCTATTTTAATTCATACTAAGCTTAGACAATAAACTAGCAATATATATACTTTGAGTAACAAAAGTATAGTATGTAAATATTTTTTAAGTAAAAATTTGACTACAAATCGACCTTGGCAAAAGCGTATTGGCAATCAACGGGATTGGATTTGGCGAGGATGGCAGACGCGATATAGTTATTTGAGAACCAGCAGTGAGGGCAGCGATCCTCCTGTAATATTTATTCATGGTTTTGGGGCGAGTATCGAACACTGGCGCAATAATCTACCAGTAATTGCTGAAAACCACAATGTTTATGCTTTAGATTTGTTGGGGTTTGGCGCATCTAGAAAAGCAGATGTGGAATATAGTGCAGCTTTATGGACAGAACAAGTTCATGATTTCTGGCAAACTTTTGTTGGGACTCCTGTTATCTTGGTAGGAAATTCTATTGGCTCGTTGGTTTGCTTGAATGCAACTGCTGTCTATCCAGAGATGGTTAGGGGGTTGGTTATGCTGAGTTTGCCTGATGTATCGGTAAGAGAAAATATATTACCCCCTTGGGCAAGACCTTTGGTTGCAACGTTAGAAAATTTGGTAGCTTCGCCTATTTTAATTAAGAATATTCTCAAAATAGTTAGAAAACCCAATCTAATACGTCGTTGGGCTGGATTAGCCTATCCCAACAAAGAAGCCGTAACTGATGAGTTAGTAGAGATTTTATCTAGTCCTGCTTATGACGAGGGTTCGGGGCAAACTTTGGTTAGACTGTCTCGTAGTGTCAGAAAAGCTAGCTTTGCCAACTCTGTCAAAAATTTGCTGCCTCAGATAGATGTTCCGATACTATTGATTTGGGGTCTACAAGATAAAATGATACCTCCCAATCAGGCAAAAGCGATCGCATCACTCAATCCTTTATTGAAGCTAATCGAGCTAGAAAATGCTGGTCATTGTCCCCATGATGAATATCCAGAACAGTTTAATTCTCTGCTGCTAGAGTGGTTAGAGTCTATATAATTAAAACTGAAATTATCAATACAGTAAGTAGATTTTAATAATTATGGCAGGTATGAAAAAAGGAACTTTAGTTCGTGTAGTTAAAGAACAGCTAGAAGGCAGTATGGAAGCTAAAGCTAGCGATGTGCGTCTTCCTTCTTATTTGTTTGATAGCAAAGGAGAAATTTTAGATGTGAATGATGACTATGCTCTAGTGCAATTTTATGTTCCTACTCCCAATGTTTGGTTGCGTTTGGATCAGCTAGAAGAAGCCAAATAGGAAGCTAAACAGAAAAGGCGGGGAAGGTGGAGGAGATAGAGAGGTAAATTACCCCACTACCCCAAATACCCCACTATTTTGCTACTTCACATCTTAGTCAGTAGTACCAGTTTGCAAAGACTTCTCGGCAACTTTTGTCCATTCAGTGTGGGAAAATTCCCCTCTGGGACGGTCTACTCGCTCGTAAGTATGCGCGCCAAAGTAATCTCTTTGGGCTTGAGTCAAATTTTGAGGTAGGCTAGCTCGGCGATAGCTATCAAAATAATCTAAAGAAGAACTAAATGCAGGTACAGCAATACCTGATTGATTAGCTATGGATAAAACTTCTCGCCATGCAGCCTGACGATCTAAAATCGACTGTTTAAATTCGGGTGCCAGTAAAAGATTGGATAAATTAGGATTTTCGTTAAATGCTTTCTTGATTTTATCTAGGAAACCAGCCTGAATAATGCAGCCTCCCTTCCAAATACGGGCTATTTCTGCCAAATCCAGGTTAAATCCAAATTCACTTGATGCTTTGCTTAACAATGCCATTCCTTGAGCATAGGAACACATTTTGGAGCAATATAAAGCATCTCTAACTTTGTTGATAAACTCTTGCTTATCTCCTTTATAATTGGGAGCAGGTGCGCTAATTTCTTTTGATGCAGCAACTCTTTCATCTTTGTATGCTGACATTACACGAGCATTGACCGCAGCATAGATAGTTGGAATCGGTACACCAAGTTCTAGAGAACTTACTACAGTCCAACGTCCTGTTCCTTTTTGTCCCGCAGCATCTAAGATAGAATCAACTAGAGGCTTGTTGGTTTTAGGATCGTTATTGCTAAATATATCAGCAGTAATTTCGATCAAAAAAGAATTTAGTTCGTCTGTATGATTCCACTCGCTAAATACTTTTTCTAATTCATCCCCAGATAGGTCTAAAGTATTTTTCATTAAGTCATAGGCTTCTGCAATCAACTGCATATCCCCATACTCAATACCATTGTGTACCATTTTGACATAGTGACCAGCACCACCAGGGCCAATATAGGTAACGCAAGGACCATCATCAACTTGGGCTGCAATTTTTGTCAAAATTGGCTCTAAATCTCGATAACCTGTTTCTGTACCTCCAGGCATTAGGCTAGGACCATTGAGCGCGCCTTCTTCACCGCCGCTAACTCCCATACCCACAAAACCTAGTCCAGTTGATTCCAAATCTTTGGTACGTCTTTCTGTATCTTCATAAAGAGAGTTACCACCATCAATGATGGTATCGCCTTTATCTAGCAGTGGTTTTAGTTGTTCTATTACCGCATCTACGGGTTTGCCAGCTTTAACCATTACCAGAATGTTGCGAGGGCATTCTAAAGTCTGAACAAATTCTTCAAGAGAATATGCTGCTTTGATATCTTTACCCTGCGCTCTTTCTGCCATGAATTTTTCAGTTTTAGCAGCAGTACGATTGTATACAGCAATAGGAAAACCGCGACTTTCTACATTGAGAGCGAGATTTTCACCCATTACGGCTAAACCAATTACACCAAAAGTTCTTTTTGCCATAGTATTTAACTTGCCCTGATTCTTGCTGGTTTGACTGGAAAAATAACAATCTAAAAAAAGGCTAGCTTAGTTTATCTAGTTCAACTTCGTTCCTTAATTAACTCTTCGATTTTTCAGCAGTTAGAAGCTGCTGTGTAAAGAATTTGCTTAATAAACAGTATTGAATTATACAAACACGTCAACTTGGGATTAGTAAACGATATTCATTCAGTAATCTTGAATTGATCTACGCGATCGCCATAATACATATTTGTTAATCTAAAAACTGTTTAATTTCCAGACTCCCTAATAATGAATTCAGATTATGAATCTATTATTAAAATTGTGAAGTTTATTATGGTTTGGACAAAAATT
>CAKZYI010000413.1 GCA_937884735.1 uncultured Pleurocapsa sp. | reverse complement strand
CCTTAAAATTCAAGGCGGAGAGCCTGAGTAATCGAAGAACAACGATCGGTAAACAGTAATCAAGTTACCGATTATTGACAGTGCGATCGCTTTTTATTATGGCGATCGCTTTTTTATAGCGTCGAGCAGTTTAATAAATAATCAAAATAATCATGAAGATCGCCATTACAGGGGCAACGGGACTGGTGGGTAGTCGCCTAGTCAAAAAATTAAGCCAAGAAGGACATGAAGTATTGGTTTTTACCCGCAACCCCAACAAAGCTCAAAAAACTTTTCCTGCTTCGGCATACTCCAATTTGGAAAAAGTTCAATCTACCCCTCAAGAGTCGGGACAATGGCAACAGAGTGTTTCTGGATGCGATGCAGTAGTGAATCTTGCTGGAGAGCCGATTGCCGAAAGATGGAGTAGTCAGCAAAAAAAAGCGATTATGGAAAGTCGCCAAATTGGCACTAGGAAGCTAGTAGAAGCGATCGCTATGGCGGAAGACAAGCCTCAAGTATTAGTCAGTGGTTCGGCAATCGGCTACTATGGCACTAGCGAAACGAATGTATACAAAGAAAGTAATCCTCCTGGGAATGATTTTCTGGCTCAGGTCTGTCAAAACTGGGAAGCAGAGGCGCAGAAAGTTACCGAGTCGGGAGTACGCTTGGTTATTTTGCGTATTGGTATCGTTTTGGCTAACGGCGGTGCATTAGGTAAAATGCTTGGTCCGTTTAAAATGTTTGCAGGAGGTCCTATTGGCAGCGGAAACCAGTGGTTTTCTTGGATACATCGCGATGATTTGGTGGACTTGATTTACCAAGGAATCCAGAATGATAGTATGTCTGGAGTATATAATGCAACTTCTCCTAATCCCGTACGAATGAAAACTTTGTGTCAGACTTTAGGAGATGTAATGAATCGTCCTTCCTGGCTACCCGTACCTGATTTTGTATTAGAACTACTTTTAGGCGATGGTGCGGTAGTAGTTTTGGAAGGACAACAAGTATTACCCGAAAATACCCAGGGTACAGGCTTTGATTATAAATACCCCGAACTAAACTTGGCTTTGAAAGATATTGTTTCTTGAATTTATAAAAAATTGCTTTTTTATAGATCTCGCTTAATCCTTTCTAAATCTAACTCCACTTGATTGAAGGGAATGCGATCGCTTTTGCTGGTATTATTTTGAGCAATAACTGACTGAACTCCTTCAATAGTTGAAATCATGCTGCGAGGATCCATAAACATTACCTTGCTACTATCACTATTGCCAATTTCTTTGCCCATTTCCAAGTACTCTTGAGCTAAAAGAAACTGTAGGGCTTCTCTTGCAGTGGGGTCGTTTTGTAACTTTTCCATTACGATCTTCATCGCTTCAGCGGTGGCTTCGGCTTTCAATATTTGTTCTTGACGTTCCCCTTGAGCTTTGAGGACAATCGCTTGCTGTTCGGCTTCAGCCTGCAGAATAGCTGCCTTTTTAGCTGCTTCAGCCTGTAGTAGTTTAGCTTGAGCATCCCCCTGAGCCGAATTAATAGCCGAGTCTCGATGTCCTTCTGAAGTCAAGATATTAGCTCGTTTCTGCCTTTCTGCTGCCATCTGCAATTCCATTGAATCTTGAACAGCTTTAGAAGGCATAATGTCTCGCAATTCTACTCTAGTTACTATGACCCCCCAAGGGTCGGTAGCAATATCTAATTCCCGCAGGAGAATTTCGTTGATTTCTGTACGAGCGGTAAATGTTTGATCTAGCTCTAATTTACCCATCTCCGAGCGAATTTGAGTCAAAACCATGTTTACCATCGCATCGCGCAAATTTTCTACTTTATAAAAGGCTTTATACATATCCATGATGCGCCAGTAGACAACAGCATCAACAGTTATACTCACGTTGTCGCGAGTAATACACGATTGTGCGGGAACATCTAAAACTTTTTCTCTAATAGTGTCTTTATAAACCACCTGGTCGTAGACGGGAACAATAAAGTTCAAGCCTGGCTCTAGCTTCTTTTTATAGCTACCTAAACTTTCAATTAGATATTCTTCTTTTTCTTTAACAATTTTTACCGAACCCTTAAGTCCAGATGCTATTAGTATTGCTAATACCCAAGGCATTAAAGTACCCATAATCGAATTCTCCTAATAATTAAGCTAAATATTGCTTTATTTATAACTCTAATTTTCAAAAACAGAGACTTTTAATAAAAAAGTTATTTAATTTTTAGTTAAGCATTTTAATTGGTAAGACAATCAACGTATTTCCTTTTTTTTCTAATACATAAACTGTCTCGTTAGGGGCTATATCTCTAGCTTCATCAACACATTTAGCCTGCCAAGAATTGACTTCATACATAACTCTTCCTGTTGTTCCTGCAGGAATTCCACCTACAGCTTTTGCTTCCATGTCATCCCCTGTAATTTCTGCTTTTCTTTTGGGAGTAAAAAAACGTCGGGAAACAACAGTTAAACCAATCGAACAGACTATCCATAAGCTGACCAACAAAGCATTGTGGGGAAAAAATAATGAGACTACTGCTACTGCTAGTGCTGCAACCCCCATCATGAAGCTAACAAATGCTGTAGGGAAGATCAATTCCATCATACATAGAACTCCTCCTGCAATTGTCCAAAACAGAGTGGGGTTTAGCATAGGTCGAACATCAAATATTGTGTTTTATCTATATTATAGATATATCAATTATAGCCAGGAAAAAGTTGGATAAATGAAAAACAGAGTTGGAGGTATCGTACTTTTTTCGTTGGTAGCTAATAGCTTATACAAAGAAAATCTGTTGTAAGAATAGCTAATATCTGATAGCTAAAAATCAATGAACTTAAATGAAGCTTGTTTGCATCAATAGTGTACAAGATAACTTGACTCGGATAAAATTAAAATCATAAAAATGTTATTTACTTCACTATAAATTAATTTTATGGTTTTTTTAGTAATTATTGGCTTGATTATGGCAATATTAGCCATACTTTTTGCCTTTCAAAATGCTGCGGTAGTAGCAATTAGTTTTGGCATCTGGAAATTTGAACAGTCTTTAGCCATTATTTTAATTGTTACTTTGGGCTTGGGTATTATTATTAGTCTGCTTTTGTCACTTCCTACTATTCTCAAGCGGGGTTGGCAAAATGCTAAATATAAAAAGAAAATTGTCGATTTAGAAGCTCAATTAGAATCTCAAAACAAAACAAATTCCCAACAGCAACAACAAACTATAGCTCAACAAGATGCAATTCAAGAACTATTACAAGCATTTGATTTATCTGATACGGTTACAGGCTTACTAACCAAAGACGCAACGGTTAACATGACCAGTCATCTGCTCAAACAAATACAAAATCAACCTAGCAATCCTAAATATTCTTCTTTGGTTACGATGTTGTTCAAAGTAGAGCCTGGGAAATCTCAGCTAAATTTTGCTGATGTGGGCAGTGAAAATGCAGTCTATAAAGCGATCGCCAATCGATTCAGAAATGCGACTATTCCCGATAGCTTTTTAGGGATTACAGAGCGCAAACGATTTATTAGCTTGGCTGTTGGCTTAAGAGGAACAGAAATAATCGAATATGCAACCTATTTGCAGGATAAAATTATGGCATCTCCTTTACAAAAAGCAGACGGTAGCGTGTTACCTCTCAAGGTGAGTGTTGGTGGAGTAATCGTAGATCCGACAGATAAGATAGACAGTCGTAGTATTCTCAAGCAAGCAGAACAAAATTTGGAAGTTTCCCTCAATACAAGTCGCCACACTCCAGAAATAACCGAAGTAACCGTAAAAACTCTTTGATTAAATCCCGTATATAATCGGGTTTTTCAAATTTATCAGATAGAATCTTGTTTCCCATCTGCATAAAAAGTATCAAACTCAGAGCAAGTATCTCATGACTTCATCTCAAGCTGAAAATTTTGATTCTCTATCGTCTGATATTGAGCCGATCGATAATTTGCTTGATATTTTATTAGATTCAGAATCATCGCAAGATAGTACATTTGAAGAAGAATCGGAACTATTCTCTTCCTCCGCAACTTTAGATATATGCGATCGCAATACATTTACCCCAGAAGATACCTTTTCTCAGAACGATTTGGCTGAGTTTGAACAGCTTGTCAAGTCCAAACAACTCGAAAAACCGCCATCTCCAGATAATCTAAAACAGCATCCCCACTCAGAGCTTTCTGAGATAGAGGTTGAAGCCGAAGACAAAAAAGATACTACCTTAGAAAAAGCCGTAGAATATAAAGCCTTTTTACGACAAACTGTTGACTCGCAAGAGGAACAAAATTCACCGCAAGACCTTGATGATAGTAGCTCTATTGCCCAATATGAAGATGTTTTAGCCATAAAAACAGAATCAGCATCCACAGAAGAATTAGCCCAGGCGGTAAATACTCTTATTCCTTTGGTTGTAGAACTGCTCAAATATAAAATTGAAGATTACCAAGAATCAATTTTACGCGGGATTACACCTATATTAGAAAAAATAATTGAGCAGCGTTCGGAAGAAGAACCACAAAAAATGGCAGCAGCGATCGCTAAAATTCTCCCCTCTGCTATTACCGAGAACATAAATCTTTCTCCTGAAGAAATAGCCAAAGCGATCGCACCAGAACTTGCTTTGTCAATTAAAGAACAGATTCGTTTGGACGAAAACGCTATATCAGAAGCCTTGGGTTCGGAAATGGGAAAGGCAATTAAAACCCAGATTGAAGTCGAAAAAGATGCGATGGTAGATGCGCTTTATCCCGTTATTGGAGACACTATCTCTAAATATATGGTGGAAGTAGTACAAGAAATAAATAGCAAGGTAGAAAATACTCTTAGCCCTGAAGGATTGAGGCGCAAACTACAGGCTAGACTCAAAGGAGTATCAGAAGCCGAACTAATCCTTCAAGAATCAGTTGGTTGTCATGTACAAGCCGTATTTTTAATCGATAAAGATTCGGGTTTAATTATCAAAGAAGTACAACAATCAGGAGAGCAAGGGTTAGATTCAGATCTGGTGGGGGGAATGCTTACTGCTATTCGGAGCTTTGCCAATGACTGTATTGTATCGGGTTCAGAATTAGATAGTATTGACTATGGAAACTGGCAAATTCATTTGGAAGTTGCAGGATACTGCTATTTAGCAGTAGTAGTAAAAGGCGAACCCAACAAAGACTTTATTGCTAGGATTAGACGTACTTTTGGTGATATTGTCTTATATCACGGTGAAGAAATTGCCAAATTTGAAGGAAATATGGAGACTATACCTACTGCAATTGAAACCAAACTGGCTAAACTGATTGAGCCTGAAACTAAACCAGAAAAAAAAGCCTCTTCTCCCACCACTCTTATCTGGCTACTGGCTTTTATCTTGGCAATGATTTTGATTCCCTGGGGTATGGCTAGTTATCGTTCTCGAACTGCTCAAAACATTGAACAAATAACCGCTATTGAATTAGATGCTGCACCAGAACTATCAGTATATCGTCTAGAACCAACAGTAGAGAAAGGACAACTACAGGTGCAGGGTAGAGTTCCTAGCGAATATTTACGCGATCGAGCAGCAATGATTGGTAAAGCGATCGCAGATAAAAACAATCTTGAATTCAACAATCAAATTATTACTGTTGATGTTCCTGCCAACCCTAGTTTGCTTGCAGGAGAAATACTTAGATTAACCAAATTATTCAATCAGCAGCCAGGTGTTTCTATCAAGACAAATTATGACTCTAGAAGTCTATCCATAGCAGGATTTGTTCTCAATAAAGATCGGCAAAAATCCATAATTAAAGCTTATTCTCAAATACCAGGAGTCAGACAAACAACAATAAATATTGCCAATCAACTACCCAAGATTGAAACAAGAATTTATTTTGACAGTGCTTCTAATAAAATTAATCTTGCAAGTAATTCTAGTAAGATTAAGTCCATAGCTGAATTTTTGAATCGGTATCCATAGTTAAATTTAAAACTGATTGCCTTTAGTGATGGTATTGGTTCCAAACAAATCAATCAAAAGCTAGGTATGGAGCGTTGCTCTAATGTCAAAGATGTTTTACTAGCTCAAGGTATCGACTCATCTAGACTAGCAATGGATTGCAATACATATCGTGTTTCTAGCAGACAGCCCAATCAAACAATTCAATTAACTCGTTATATTGAATTTGAGACATTTATTCCCACGAAAAAGCCCATATAATCATTAAGTAATGTCAGTAATCACCAAAAAAATTTGTTTATTAGGAGATTTTAATGTTGGTAAAACTAGTCTAATCAGACGTTTTGTTGAAGACAAGTTTAGCGATCAGTATTTATCTACTGTTGGAGTTAAAGTATCTCGCAGGTCCTTAGATGTAAAAACAGACTTGGAGATTCACAAAGTCAACCTAATGGTATGGGATCTTGAGGGAAATACCAAATTCAAACCCATTACTCCCAGCTATCTAAAGGGTGCCGGTGGTTCAATTATCGTTGCCGATCTTACTCGCACCAATACTCTTAATAATTTGAGCCAACATATAAGTCTTTTCTTACAGATAAATCCTCAAGGAACTGTTGCGATCGCACTTAACAAAGCCGATTTAGTTCCTCAAGAAAAACTAGAAAAATTAATCGAAAATCATAATTCCCGAGAAAATTCTCAAATACTTAGCATCTACCCCACATCCGCTAAGACGGGAGAAAATGTAGCTGAAATATTCCAGAAATTATCTCAAAGCATTATCTAGTGATTGGTGATTATATACTTTAAAAGATTTGTTTCTTTCAGTCTGATCGCATACAAGGTCTATCCTTGAGAGCGCAGCGGCATTCTTTAGGACTAAATTTCTCCTTTCCCTATCATTTGAATCAAACGAGGAATACCAGGATCGAAACCAGCCAAATCCCAAGAATTACTATCTTGAGGATCTACTAGGGTAATGTTGTAAGGGGCAAGAGTAACATACACTGCTTTTGCATTAGGGTTTACTTTGGCGCGATATTCCTTTAAAGCTTGTGCAGGGTGTTTTCTTCCCGCCCAACTTTCGCTATCTGTCCAAAAACAAATTACGTCTGCTTTGAACTTATTCTTAATCGCCCAATCATAAGCCACACTAGCATCTGTTCCACCAAAATTGCGATTGCTGGCTTTTTTCAGCGCAGAACGAAAAGAATCGCTTTTGCTGATTTTTAGATCGATAAATTTGGTGGAAAAACCTCGAATAACATAATTTTTCTCTGCTTTTGCCGTTACCAATGCCATCGCTGTAGCAATTTCACAACAGTTTAAACCAACAGATTCGGCTACACATCCTGACATCGAACCAGAAATATCTACTGCATGAAGAAAAACTTTATTAGTAGGTTCTACCACTTCAAAAGACATTTCTAAAGCTTTTTCTAGAATATCAACGATCCGAGGCACGGGAGTCCAAGTTTTTTTACTACGTCCAACTTTACCGCCACTGGCATAGGTTTTTAAAGCTTTAAGGACATCAATTGGATGAATGCGTCCTTTCCGTAGATAATTACGATTATTTAAAACTCCTTCAAGACGATCTAAATTGTCAACTGCATCAATTCGCAATACTCCCAAATTCGTTAACGAACCTAAGTTACGCAGCATTGCACCGATAGGCATAGTATCAAATAATAGTTGCCATGCTTGGCGATTCATATTGCCTACAGGGGCAGCCATTTCATGAGTTAGACGACCTTGCGCGATCGCTTTATGGGTTTGTTCGGGATGTCGTTTTAACCACTCATACCACCAGATTTGCGCCTGTGCTTCTGAGGGAATTTGTTCGGGCAATTCTGACCAACCATTAACGACCCAGTTGTAAAGGCGATCGTGTTCTTCTGTGACGGGTTTAACGTGAAACAACCTTAAGGCATCGCGGTTGCTAAAACCATGACGCTGTTGATATTTCAAAAGTTGATAAGCTAAACCTTTAACATCTTCCCGCGATAGCCAAGCTGTACCAACCTGCTTGATTACCTTACCAAAACCACGCATAGATTTGGTGTAGCTCAACCATTCATAAAAGTGACTACCAGTACGGACAACTTTGGGAAAAATCTCTATAAAAGCTTGCTTCGCTTCAGAACTATCACCCATAGAAAGTAGAACTAGAGAGAGGATTGGAGAACTATTGTTGATAGATTTTCCATCGCTAGCATAAACAATCTCTTTTGCTACTCTTTGCGGATCTAAGGCGATCGCTTTTTTTAATGTATCAACAAAATCATCGGTTAATTCCCGTTTACCTGCATAATAGGTACTATTAGCCGTACCAATCAACAGACAGCGGCTTAGAGTTTGCCAAATACTCGCCTCGAACATATAACCCCCAGAGCGACCTTGAATCATTTCTGCTTCGCGCCCTGGAATAGCCTGAGTTTGGGGTGTTTTATTTTTATTTGTAAAAAAACGGTAATTCATATTACCTCCAGCCCGTTAGGGCAAAAATTTATAAGCTGTTAGCCTTTAGCTATTAGCTTTTAGCCGTTTGAAAATTTGGTGCGTTGAATGGGGCTTGAACCCATGCACACTAGGAAATGTACCTAGCTGCTCTTACCGATAATCTTCACTCTTCGACCCCGTTGGGATAAGTCATGACTAAAGATGTTGAAACTGAGCTATCAACGCATATTTAATTACTAATTACCGATCAAAGAATGGTGCGACGGGTAGGATTTGAACCTACGACCATTCAGTTAAAGATAACCCTCAATTCTTCGACCCCTATGGGGTAAGGTTGCGAACAAGGATAAGAACGCTCTGCCTCTGAGCTACCGTCGCCTAATTATTTGTTTAATTTCCTAATTATTACTTATTCATTATTCCTCTTTTCTATTTTGTGTACAGCGCGTTGGGTAGGATTTGAACCTACGACATTCTATTTGGAATTGATAACCCTAATTCTTCGACCCTTACGGATAAGATTATGAACAAGGACATACTGACAGACGCTCTACCAATCTGAGCTACCAACGCATAATTGAATATTTGGTGC
>CAKZYI010000412.1 GCA_937884735.1 uncultured Pleurocapsa sp. | reverse complement strand
AGTAATGCTCAAGATGTGGGTAGTGCTGTAAAAGAAACGCTCGCTGAACTATCCCAAAACTTCCCTCCAGGGATGAATTACGAAATTGCCTTAGATACGACCGAATTTGTCCAGGTATCTATGACAGAGGTGATAAAAACTCTGGTTCAGGCGATTTTGCTAGTAGTCTTGATTATTTTTATATTTCTACAAGACTGGCGCACAACTATTATTCCTGCGATCGCAATTCCCGTATCTTTGATTGGTGCTTTTACCTTCCTCAATATCTTTGGATTCCAAATTAACACCCTGACTTTATTTGCCATGGTGCTGTCGACAGGGTTGGTTGTGGATGATGGGATTGTGGTAGTAGAAGCGATCGCAACTAAGGTAGAACGAGGGATGAAACCCCGTATTGCCGCCATTGATACAATGAACGAGTTAAGCGGGGCGGTAATCGCTACGTCTTTAGTATTGGCTGCGGTATTTATCCCCGTGTCTTTCTTCCCTGGTTCAACAGGAGTAATTTTCAAACAATTCGCCCTAACAATTGTATTTGCGATCGCTCTTTCGACTTTTAACGCCCTTACCTTTTCTCCCACTATGGCAGGTATCTTACTACGCCCTGCTAAAGAAAGAACTGGTATTTTGGGTAAGTTTTTCAACCTATTTAATCGGGTATTTAACTGGATTACAACCAGATATACTCAGGCAATTACTTTTCTCACCAAAAAATTTGTTCGTCCTTTTGTGTTAGCTGGATTTACGGCTCTATTACTCTTTACTTATTTCTTATACAACACCGTACCCACAGGATTTATTCCTGAAGAAGATCAGGGTTACTTTTTTACTATTGTTCAAGCCCCCGATGGTGTATCTCTCAATTACACCCAAGAGATCATGGAACAGGTAGGGGATAAAATTGCTGAAGTACCAGACATTGAAAGCTATTTTGCCCTCAGTGGTTTTGGCTTTGAGGGTAATGGTAGTAGTCGTGGTTTTGTCTTTGGTAAACTGAAGCCCTGGTCGGATAGACCAAACCAAGACCAATCTATCTATTCTATTTTAGGTCGTCTTAATGGTTCCTTTCAAAGCATTACAGGAGCAAGAGCTTTTGCTGTTAATGCTCCTCCAGTAAGGGGGTTGAGTACTTTTGGTGGTTTTGAATTTCAGCTACAGGATCGTCGAGGTTTACCCATTTCGGTATTAGTAGAAAACGCCAACAAAATGATTGGCGCAGCCAATGCTAGACCAGAAATCGGTGCTGCATTTACTCAGTTTGCGGCAAATACACCCCAGATAGAAGTTGAAGTAAATCGCGATCGCGCCAAGGCACTTGGAGTTGATATTGATGATGTATTTTCAACTCTCCAATCCTATTTAGGTTCGCAATACGTCAATGATTTTGTTCTCGGACAAAGACAGTATCGGGTATATGTCCAAGCAGACGGCGACTTTCGCTCCTCTCCCCAAGATATAGGCAAGCTTTATGTAACTTCAGCAAGCGGACAACAAGTATCCTTGAGTACATTAGTCCAGCTCAAAGAGTTCACAGGACCTCAAACCATTACACACTATAATCTTTTCCGTGCGATTAAGATTCAAGGATCTCCTGCACCAGGCTATAGTACAGGACAGGCAATTCAAGCAATGGAAGAAGTAGCTGCCGAAATCTTACCTGCCAGTTTGGGTTATGAATGGACGGGAACCGCTCTTGAAGAGAAAGATGAGGGGGGACAGTCAGCGATTATTTTTGGTTTGGGCTTGTTGATGGCATTCCTCGTCCTCGCGGCTCAATACGAAAGCTATGTCGATCCCATTATCATTATGCTTACTGTACCGCTAGCAGTATTAGGTGCAATCGCTGCTATTTGGATACGGGCTAATATATTACAGGCTGGCAGTATTTGGCCTGTAATCAACAACGATGTTTATGTTCAGGTTGGTTTGGTAATGCTGATTGGATTGGCAAGCAAAAACGCCATTTTGATTGTGGAATATGCCAATCAGTTGAAAGAACAAGGACTCAGTACCGTCAAAGCTGCTATTAAAGCAGGACAAGAACGTTTTCGCCCAATTTTGATGACTGCGATCTCCAGTTTGGTTGGTTTCTATCCCCTTGTGGTTGCTACTGGCGCGGGTGCTTCTAGTCGTTGGTCGTTGGGTACGGCAGTGTTTGGAGGAATGCTATTCGCCACTGCTTTAACGCTGTTTTTAGTACCTTCCCTCTACATTATGATTAAGAGTTTAGAATCTTATTTTAGAGGCGATAAAGGCGACAAAGGTTCGGGCAATGACGGTAATAAAACTAATGGTAAAGTGCCAAGCGATCGCATATCCCAAGAACAGCTAACCATCAACTACAAGCTCGATCCCAACAACAGTTAGGACAGTTTTGTTTCAATACCCCTGATGTGAATTATGATTGCTTTAATTTGCTAGCTCATGGCTCAAAACAAATTATTTTGATTTTTAATTCACATCAGACCTGCGAAATAAGTATGTAGTGTGACATTCTTCATTAATTGATAATTTCCTCCAGCAAAAAAAGTAAAAAATAACAGCAATCTAGGTTACTCTAAAATTTGTGACATTTTGTAACCAATTATTGAGGAAAATATGGAACGCACTTTTATCATGATCAAGCCTGATGGCGTACAGCGTCATCTAACTGGAGAGATTATTCACCGTTTCGAGCGCAAAGGCTTTACTCTAGTCGGACTAAAAATGATGCAGGTTTCTCGCGAATTAGCAGAAACTCATTATGGCGTTCACAAAGAAAGACCTTTTTTCAAAGGTTTGGTTGATTTTATTACTTCTGCTCCTGTAATTGCTATGGTTTGGGAAGGAGAAAATGTTGTGAGTGCTGCGAGATATTTAATTGGTGCTACTAATCCCACCACCGCCGATCCTGGTTCAATTCGCGGTGACTTTGGTGTTAGTATTGGACGCAATCTAATCCACGGCTCTGATGCCATTGAAACAGCTCAAACAGAAGTTGCCCTATGGTTTGATGAAAAAGAATTGACTAACTGGAATCCTGTCAGACAACCTTGGCTCTACGAATAAACTAAATAAGCTACCTTGAGGATTGAAAAATATATTGTAATAGGATGTACTATTTTCAATCCTCATCGTTGTCGTAGTCTTGATTTGCTAGAGTCAATAAGCCACCAATAGCACAAGTCATTAAACCCAAAGCGATCGCCCAACTACTGCCACCGAAGCTTATATTAATCACCCAGTTAGTTGCTACTCCCAATATTAAAAAGGGAATAATACTAAAAACAGAAGCATAAAAAGCATTTTGTGATTCTCTTGCAGGGCGAGTCTCTTCAAATTCTTCAACGGATGTATATAGCCATCCTTCAGCGAAATTAAACCATCTATCTAATTGGCTAGCGACCCAGTTTTTAGCTGAGTCAAAGCTTACATACAAAGCTAGCGACCAGATACAGGCACCTGCCAAGTCTACTGTATCTAACTCAAAAGAAAAAGCAATTAAATCTACAATCATCTTTTTTTATAATTATTTGTTTATTTTGAAGCAATTCAAGCTAGGGCGTGCGATCAACCAAACTTTGAACAATGTGTCCCTAATTCAAAGTTATGATAAAGTTCGGTACAAATACTTAGTGTAATATTGCTGGTCAAAAAATTAAACAGTATATTTGGAAAGGATTGTCTAAAGCAGACCAATATTGTTAACTTTATTAAACTCGATTTGCCGCTGACTACTCAGAAATTATCTATTTTTTGCTAGAAGAGAGATTAGCAAGATTTTTATGGTGAAATCTCACTTCTCAAAAACTGACGGGCATAAATTAAGAAAAACAAGCATAAAATTTTATATTGATTGAGCTAGGATAAATGATTTATAGACCTGCAATTAGATGGAATCGCCTAATTATAATCGCGATCGCAACTATTTTAATTTCTTGGGGATTACATAATTGGAAAATGTCTCCCACTGTCGCTTCCGACGTACCTGAAGAAGTTTTGCTAGCTCAAGATGTATCAACAGTCTGGGAAAAAGGCTCTTTTCCTGTAGAAAATTTTCAATCTTATACTTCACCCTTCGGATACCGTGCTTCCCCTATTACAGGGCAACGTCAATTTCACAACGGACTGGATTTAGCTGCTCCTCGCGGAAGCTATATCCGCAGTTGGTGGGGAGGTAAAATAATCAATCTATCGGATGATACTGCTTGTGGAACATCAATAACGATTCAGTCTGGTGCTTGGACTCATAGTTATTGTCATATGGAAGGATATGTAGAAAATCATTCTAGCGGTAAATTTTTGGTAGATCGCGATGGAGGTATTCAGCTAGTTTTGGGACAAGATATTCCTGTTGGTGCGAGAATCGGTCGCATTGGTATGACTGGACGCACTACAGGGCCTCATTTACACTGGGTTCTCAAGCACAACGGAAAATATGTAGATCCTGGTTTAGTACTCAAAGAAAAGTTTAAACGTCAGACTGTTTCTTCTGCTTCTTAAATATTTTGAGGTTTAAATAA
>CAKZYI010000411.1 GCA_937884735.1 uncultured Pleurocapsa sp. | reverse complement strand
TAAACACTTTTGAGCGACTGTTTCTGCACCTAATTGACGAACATCATCGGTAGTGAAAACAGGAATGTTGTGTTGGGCAATTAGACTATCTTCGGCTGCTTCTGTATCCCGTACCGAGACATATACCAAATCGCCAGGATCTAAGTTAGGGCAATCGCCAACCCCCAACGCCTTACTCATCTCCCAAAGTTTACTGGTTTCCTCATCGAGATCGTTAATCTGACTCTCCAAATTATCACTACTCGTAGCCACTGCTAGGGGCATACCGTGCATATTCCCCGATGGAGTAGTGTAGGGAGAATGAATATCCGCGTGAGCGTCGATCCAAACTACACCAAGACGGCGATCAGGAAAGGCTTTTTTTATTCCTGCGATCGTTCCTGCTGCCGTGGAATGATCTCCTCCTAACACGAGGGGAAACAAACCTTCTTGCAGAGTTGATGCCACCAGATCGGTAGTGCGGGCAAATACTTTATAAATCGCGTCGATATATTTGGCATGGGTATATAGCTTTGAACCTTTAAGAACGTGGTTTTCGTTTTGTACGTTGCGACTGTCTAAGCTAACCACCCCGTTTTCAGCGCGCATTCTCGCGGCTTGTTTTTGAATTGCTATCTCTTTAAGAAACTCAATTCCTTTTGACGCACCACGCTTTCCCGCGCCCAGATCGGAATCAACTTCAATTAAAGCAATAGAAGATACTTCGGCTGCCTTAGCATATTGCAATAAAATCTTTTTGAAGCTACGTAGGGCGGCTATGGTTATTTTAAGTGCCGAATCCGATTGTTGAGTGGCAATAAACTCTGCAAAATCTATTTCGCCATTGCCGTCTTTATCCGCAGCTTTAACCATCGCCTCAATCTCGGCATCGCTCGCGATAGTGTTCAAACAGCGAATTATTTGGGTAAACTCTGCAAAATCAAGATGACCGCTACCATCAACATCAATTAAATCAAAAATCTCTCTTAAATCTGCCGTAACATCCAAATCCTGACGCTGGGACATCCATTCAATGAAGCTATCGCGAGTTACAACTTTCTCGTTGTCAGCACGTTCTAAGAGATTTTGGCGATCGCCTGGTGATATATTCGCTCCCAATACTTCTAGGGCTTCGGTTATTTCTGCCCTAGTTAAAATACCGTCATTATTGGCATCAAAGACATTAAAGACGCGATCGAATTCAGCTAGGTTTTCAGCAGAATTGTTCATGGTATCGATCATTAATAAACCTTGGTTTAGAGAATCTAGTTTTTTATTAAAGTTAGTTTTTCAACTTAAATTAAATTACCAAATTTAAACCGTATACCTTTAAAAAATGCATAAAAATTAGATTTATATGACAATAATTACAAAAGATCTGATTTTTATTACTTTTTACAGCAATAGAAGCGAGTTAAAGCGATCTTCCATCGCCCTAACTCAATTTACAACAACGACATACACAAGCTTTTATAGTCATCCATGCTGTGATCTTCGATACTGTCAAAATCAAGTTTGCCATTAAAAAGATTATTTTTGTAACCTTCAAAACGACCTATTAGGCGATCCATAAACGTAGCATCGTGTACTTATTTGCCGTTTGCTTCAATTTATATCTGCGTTCCCATGTGTTCGTAGGAATTGATGTCGTGTATTGCTTTTGCAGCGTAGGTTAAAAAGCTAGCCCCTTTCCTGATTATCTTAGAGGGTACGCGGGGGACAATATCATTGTTGTTGACTACCCGAAAGAAACGATGTTTGGAGTCTGCATCAAAATTTTCGCAGAGAATATCGTCGCCAATGCGGGGTTGTCCGAAGGTATAAGCACCTGCCAGATCGTATTTTGGTTCTTGCAGTCTAAGAGTAGCATAAGTTAGCGCAGCTAAAGCTCCACCCAAACTATGACCTGTAATCCAGACGGGTTGGTTATCCGTTTGAAGTTCCTTGAGGTGTTCCATAATCACCGACCAAACTGAATTGAGACTCTGAAAAAATCCGCTATGAACCTTTCCGATATTGGTCACAGAAGACCAAGATTTTTGAATTGTAGCTGCGTCTGTCAACCAATCCTTGCGATCGCTCGTTCCTCGAAATGCCATAATAATCTTTTCGTCGTCGCCAGCAATAAAGCCTTCTGTACCTGTGGTACGCGAATTGAAGAATCTAATATTTTGGGCTAATTTACTATCTATCTTGCTTATGTCTTCAACGCATTCTGCTTCTGGCTTATAAATAGCTTGGGCGCAGTGTGCCAAATAAGCCATATTAGCTGCACTAAAACCTTGGGCGTTGGGGTTGAATATTTCCGCAAGGTTGATTTGTGAAGAATCCGAGCCAATAGTCATGATTGTTTTTTATTTAAATAGAGATAGTTTGTCAAATTTTTCCGCCAGCAAATAGTAGAAGGTAACGCGAGACTTATTTCTGGTATCTTTCATCGCGGTACAAATATCACTAATTGCCCGATCTAATTCTTCATCACTAGCAGCTAGGGCTAATTTCTTTTTTAAAAACCCTTCTCGAATGCGGTCTAACTCTGTTTTGTCGCCACAGGAAACTAAAGAAGCATCTCGGTTAGTTAGGGCAATACCTAAATGTTTGACAATTCCTGTAACGACATCTTCATTAGCGTTGTCGGTATATTTTTGAATGTTGCTGGCGTATTCGCCGATAGATAACTTTTGTAAGGTCATAGTTTTATGATTGAAGGTGAGTTTATGGACGCGATCGCATTTTTAACCAATGACAAATGACAAATGACAATTAATAACACCCCCTAATCATCAAGGTTGATGCCATCTGGGTTATAGCTTGCAGATTGAACCAGCTTTTTCTCTGCTCTATTAGTTGATAAGTTGCGACCATCTTCTGCTTTGTCGTAGATGGTTTTATCGATCGCATATACATACCATTGCATTTTGTCTTTAGTAAATTCAGCGATCGCATAGCCGTTGACTGATGAGTCAAAATGTTCGATATGGGGACTCAAACGTTTGATAATATTGCCCGTAACTGTTTTGTGTAAAGACACCTTATCTTCTACAGTTTCAATCGCATCTTTAACTACATCTGGAACAACGCTACTCAACAAAGATGAAGCACCACCTAACGCCCAAGAAGCAGCGGCTTCTACAGTTTCGGTAACGGGTGCGGGACTTTCTACCCCTAGTTTGGTTGCTTGTTTATAAACTTCGCCATAAATACCATCTGAGATTCCTGGTGAGGTAACAGAAGGAGTCATAAATTCTACTCCAGCCAGTTTGCTGTAGTTCCAGTTAGCTTTGTTTGCTATATCCCCAATACCTGCGGTTATAGAATCGATGGGAGAAGCGATCGCTTTGCCTATATCTTTGACGGAAGTGGGCATATTGTCGGAAATTTCCGAAAAGTCAGTTTTGAGATAGGCAATTAAAGAGGTGTGCATATCCCCTGTCAAAACCACAAAACGGCTGATTTTATCTGTTCCATGTTCATCGGTTTCGCTATCTTTAACGGCTTGCAAAATTTCATAGCGTTCGGCTTTAAATCCATGCCAGTCGTCAATTTCACCCTTAAGTTCGTTAGCTAGTGCTGTTGCTAAAAGTGTCTGATTTCCCCACACCTTCCATTTAGCATCTGACTTAGTAACGCCATCGATCAGCCATTCTTTTTGCTCTTTGCCGAGCATACTTGCTTCCCAATCTTCTAGACCAATTTCTTGACGAACAGACTTCATCACGTCCGAAATATTGCGATCTGGGTCAGCTGCTTGACGTTCCCTAACTTTAGTTAAAATTTCCTCGTTGATTTTGAGATTGGGTTTATCTCTAAAACTACGACTATCGGTTAAAAAAAAGTCGATTAACGAGCCAAAATGAAAACGTCGGTAAAGTTTATAAGGAGGTTCGCCAGTTTTTTGGAAATTAGCAGGAATATATTCACTCCAGACTTGAGTAGCATTTTCGTATAGCTGCTTCATTGCCATTTTTGCCTTATCCGTGCCTTTATCAAACCTTATATAAATCGGATGGAGTGGCTGATCAACGCTGACATCCATCGTGTTGTTGGCATAGTCCCAATAACAGTTATCGGCAATTTCGTGGTCGTCGAGGGTAATAATCCAGGTATGGTTTTCCATCGCTTTTTGCAGCGCGGGATCTCGGCGATAGGTACGATAAACGTGGCGAAAGTCATCTAATAAAACGGTTCGCTCTGCATTACCCTTTGAGTTTCCAATCGGAAATTCATTATTAGCTAGTTTGAGATCGGTGCGGAAAATATCGCCATAGTTAGGAGGATACTGGAGATATTCATAAGTAAAATCGCCAAGATGAACGACAAAATCTACATCTTCTTCGGCTAGATGATAAAAGGCATTAAAATAGCCAGTGCTGTAATCATTGCAGGTGACAACTGCTAAACGGAGTTTTGGTAGTTCGGCGTTTTTCTCAGGCAGGGTTTGGCAACGTCCAATGGGGCTGATTTCGCCATCGTAGGTAAAGCGGTAGAAATATCTTTTATTTGGCTCTAATGTATCTAAATTGACTTTGACCGTATAGTCTGTTTGGTCGTTAATATCGGCGGCATTGATAGTGCCTTCAGTGACAAGATCGGTAAATTTGCGATCGCCAGCCACTTCGTATTTTAAAGGAATATTTTTCTTGTAAGCTTTGGGATTAACTCTCGTCCAAAGAATTACCCCTGTCGGAGTCGGATCGCCTGATGCTACGGATAGATCGAAGACAGTGGGTTTTGCCGTGTCGGTTTTTTGAGTCGGCTTGACGGTACTTTCTAAAATCCAGACTTCCTTAGCATTTTTAACCGTAGTCAGATAACCTGGATGTTTGCTATCGGCAGCTAAAGTCTGTTTATCGTAATAAACGTTAGTCAGATAAACCTCATCTCCATAATGAATCTTACCTGGCTTACCCGACGTTTTAGTAATCTTCCAACTTTGCTTGCGCTCGTCGTAATCATCATTCCAGTAGTAACAATTGTGGCTGTCGGGAAAAGCACCCAAAACATCGCGATTGCCCAACCGCGTTTCTAAAGACCTAATTTTAATATTGTCGTTGTGCTGAAGCTCTTTGCGATCGCCTACAAGCTCTAACCTTACACCATCTTTATCATCTAGCTGCGGAAAAAAATAGCGTCCCTTATCGGCAGCAATTAGATATTGCCCACTCTTATTTCTGAGATAAAAAGTATCGCCATTGACAACTGTTTGTATCCGATCGTTATTAACCATGATGCGAATTCGATAACTTACAAAATTTGTTCGTTAGGATTAATATTAGGGATCGGGAATTTAATCAGTTAAATAGTTATTCCCTGTCTCCCTACTTATTACTCATTACTTATGCGAAGCGGTACCCTTTAGGGCATTACTTATTACTTCTTCCGCGCAGCGGTACTAATTACTTCCTGGTAATTGCTGTGGTTGCGCGGGAGATATGCGATCGCGCCCTACAGTTGCGGTCATAGGAGTAAACCTTGTGGGTTGCACGCAGTCGGCACTATCCAATTCGTCTCTTAGTTTGCTGGCAAAAGATTCAAACATATTCGAGAGGGTTTGGCGATCGCTCAAGCAGCCCTGTAATGCCGTTAGTTGTTCTAGCGTCCAGTTATAAAGTTGAGTGTCTCCCTGTTCAATACGGGAATATAGCTGGGTTTCAAACTGTCCTAGGCGGGAGTAGAAGTTATTGACTTCTCCTTTAATAGACTCGATATCGATAAAGAACTGTTGTTTTTTGATGTCGGATAGGACAGTGGTTTTAATCGAGTCGGTGTAGTTTTGATTTAGTTCGTTTTTAACAATGGAGGTGACATCATCACGGAAGTTAAGAATCGTATTTTCTAGTTTGACATCAATGCGATCGTCTACGTTATTGATGACGTTATTAACTACTAGCTGGACGCTATTGTCAGTTTTGTTTTCGACTGCTGTATTAATGCGTCGGTCGATGTCGGTTTGTAATTGATTGACAACTAACTTTTTGATGTTTTGAGTCTGATTATCAATTTTTAGATCGACTGCGGAATTGACTCGCTTATCTAAATCTCCTTGCAGGTTTTTAGTAACAGAGTCCGTAATTTCTACATTTTGGTCGGTCAGCTTGAGATTTACCACCGAATCGATCCGTTTATCGACATCTGCCTGTAGCTGCTGGATAACTAGATTCTTAATATTTGGCGTTTGGTCGGTAACTTTTAGATCTACTACCGCGTTGATGCGCTTATCCATATCTGCCTGTAGCTGTTTAATCACCTGGCTGTTGATATCCTGTGCCTGGTTTTCTACTTTAAGGTTAACGGTAGTATTAATGCGTCGTTCCATTTCATCCTGTAGCTGCTGCACTACTAGGTTATTAATTTCGTCAGCTTGGTTATCGACTTTGAGATTAACTACCGTACTGATGCGCTTGTCGATATCGCCCTGTATTTGTTCGACTACCTGATTCTTAATTTGGGTAGAGCGATCGCTTATTTTTAGATTTACTACCGACTCGACTCTTTTATCAATATCAGCCTGTAGCTGGTGAATGACTTGGTTTTTAATTTCCGTAGTGCGATCGCTTATTTTTAGATTGACCTGTTCTTCGATCATTCCCGCCATTCTGGTATCGATCAGTTCATTCAATCGACTGTCGAAGTAGCTAGACCAACCCTGGAAGTTCTGATTGAAGCTGAATTCCATCTGCTGCGTGATGGTCTTCATCATAAACTCTAGCCGCGCTACCTGGATGGCTAATTCTTTAGCTTGGGTTTGATAGCCTTTTAGCAGCCACTTTTCTAAACTGTCCCAGTATTGCGCTTCTTTCTTCTCATCCTGTTCGTCAGTTACCGTTACTGAAGTCTCGATCTTGGCTGCCATTTGCTGCCACATCTGTTCCATTTCGGCTTCATCAAAGCGGAAGTTGAAGCTACTACCGTTGCCTACCTTTATCTGCTGGGATGTTCTACTACCATTACCTTCACTGCTACTGCTAACGGTGGTTTTTGTAGTACTGCTAGAAGTGGTAACGCCAACCTTTTCTGTACTTTGTCCGCCACTAGATGCACTAACACTAACTCTCTCTGTCTTTTGCCCGCCACTAGATGCACTAACGCTAACCTTTTCTGTACTATTAGTTGTTTCCGTACTAACCGTCTGCTGTTGATACTGCTGGGCTACCTCCTCCGCACTAATAGATTCAATGCCGATAATAATTTGTCCTTCGTTATCTTCTTTATAGGTATCGAAGAATAAGCCCGAAAGGGTGGTTTTAGTTTTTACTTCTAAAATAAATTCGTCTTTGAAACCATTAAGAGAACACCAGGTTTCGCTGGTTTCTACACCTGTTAGTTGCGTGACAAATTTACCCGCTTTAATCCAAATTAACGCCCAGGGTTCGAGCTTAAATTTCTTTTCGTCCGACCAATAGCTAGCATTGCCTTCGCGTATTTTGACCTTATAGTTACCAGGCTCTAATTCGATAAAGTTTTGCAACCACTGTTTGAGATCGGACACATACTTTTCGTTGAGGATATAAGTATTATCTTGACTATTAACGACTAGTTCTTGAGTTTGAGAATTGCCCTTCACTGCTAATTTAACCGAACCGCTATTATTTCGGTTGTTTAAATTGAAGAACAAGGCGCACAATACAGCCTGCTGTTTAACTTCGATCTGTAATTTCTGGTTGTAGCCATTTAAAGTCGTCCAGGTAGCACCCGTTTCCACTTCGGTTTTTTGATTGACAAAAGTACTGCCGTCATTGCCGTAAATCCAAAGTAAAACAAAGGGTTCTCCTTCAGACTCTTTCTTACTGTAGCTATAACGTCCTTCGCTAATCTGAATTTCAAACTTACCCTTGTCTAGGGTTATCTTGCTAGCAACATTTTCCTGTAGAGTATTCATGCCGTCTGGTTCGATTACGTAGCAATTGTTTTTGGTATCGATAGTTAATAGCTGCATTTTT
>CAKZYI010000410.1 GCA_937884735.1 uncultured Pleurocapsa sp. | reverse complement strand
ATCAACTAGAAGGCGGGGACGGAATCGCTTTTTATGTCAAACCTGCACCAGATTTATAAAATCGGATATTACTCATTAGTTGTTTTAAATCATTAATGGGGAAAGCTAGAAACATTGTTAGAAACAAAGTGCAGTATGACTAGCAAACAATTTAAAGCGCAAAATTTATTGGTTTGTCTTATTTTAGGGCTTGCTGGGATTGGAGGCGCAGCTATTCTATATCCTAGCTATCAAGCTGTTCAACCAATGTTAGAAACTCGCTTTATTGCTTCAACGGCTATGAACCCAAATTTTGAAGCTAAAGATCGTGTTTTGATAGATAAAACGGCTTACAAAAACACCTTGCAAAAGAGGGGAGACATTATCATGTTCAATCCCACGAAAATCTTAAGAAAACAGAACTATAAACATCCTTTTATATTTCGAGTAGTTGGCTTGCCAAAAGAAACTATAGAAATAAAGAATGATCAGGTATTCATTAATTCACAACCCATAAAAGAGAACTATATATCTGAATTGCCAAAATATGAAATGAAACCAATCTCCGTTAGCGAAGGTGAATATTTTGTTCTAGGAGATAATCGGAATAATAGCTATGACAGTCATTATTGGGGTCCTGTTGACCAAGATTTGATTTTGGGTAAAGTGGTCAGGATTTATTTTCCACCTTCGAGAGCGAAAGAATTAAATTAAATAGGAGTTGGAGTTACTCATTATTAGAAAATCTTTGGCGTAAAATAAATTCTGCGATCGCCAGATCTACAGGAGTGGTAACTTTCAAATTAGTTTCTTCTCCTTCCACAATTTTGACGGGAACATGGCATTTTTCCAATAGCGCAGCATCATCCGTAACTTGCCATGCCTTTTCTTTTCCTTGGGCGTGACATTTTTTGAGCAGTGCCACATCGAAACCTTGGGGAGTTTGAGCCGCCCAGAGATTATTTCGATCAGGAGTATCAGTAATAACCCCCTGTTCATCAACTACCTTGATCGTATCTTTGACAGTCACCGCCGCAATAAAGCCTTGACAATGATTTAAAGCCTCACTACAGCGATCGAACAACTCGGGAGTTGCAAGGCATCTTGCACCGTCATGAATCAATACCCTCTCAGCATCCTTTGGTAGAGCCTGTAAGCCATTGTAAACAGATTCTTGACGTGTTTCTCCTCCTACAATTAATTTGACTGATTTAGACAAATTTAACTGGCTCAGGATATCTTTAAAATCGGGAAAATCAGCAGGCTGTCCCATAATGCCAATCCAATCAATACTTTGAGATTGTTCTGTAGCCAGCAAAGTCCAGGCTAATAAAGGCTTATTGAGTAGTTTTAATAAAAGTTTATTGCGATCGCTGCCCATCCGACGACCCATACCAGCAGCAGGAATGAGTAAGTGCATTTAAGATGTTTTCCTTAAAATTAAGTCTGTTTAGCTCTATCATCTACTAAAATTGACCTCAGATTAAAATTAAGGATTTATATCTTCTTCATCTCTAATGCGTATACTGGCTCTTATACCTGGCGGAATTGACAACCAACTCCTATTTTTTCCTACCCTGGAAACCCTCAAACAGCAGTATCCTCAAGCTGCGATAGATGTATTAGTAGAACCACGATCTAAAAAAGCTTATCGAGTCTGCAAAAATGTTGATGAAGTTTTAGTTTTCGACTTTCAAGATCGCAATAGTTTTGCTGATTATCTCAATCTTTTGGGAATAATGCGCGATCGCGAATATGATGCGGTGGTTAGTCTCAAAACTACTTGGCGCATTAAATTGCTGCTGTGGCTCAACGGAATACCTACTAGGATAGGCTATCGCGACGATACACCAACTTACCTATCTGAATCTGTTGCTCGTAAACCAGAACAATATACTGCTCTGATGTACCACGATTTAGTAACGGGCTTTGGGATTCAAACTCCTTGTCCACCACTTACTATCAACGTGCCTACAGAAGATATTAGTTGGGCAGAGTTAGAACAGCAAAGATTATCGATCAAAGATAGTGGATACGTAATTTTCTGCGATAATCCTGAGACAGAATCATCGGGAAATGTCTATCCCATTAATAGTTGGCAAAAAATTATTGAAGACCTAGAACAAAGACAGACAGGACTATCCGTCTTGCTCTTGCAAACTAGTACCAATAGGGAATGGGTCACAGCAATGATTTCAGCCAATAGCAATGTTAAGGCGATCGCTCCTAGTGATGTTGGTAAAATGGCAGGTATTATTGCTGGTGCGAATCTGATTCTATCCAACAACGGTACTCCTACACAACTTGCTGTAGCTGCTAAAACCTATTGTTTTGCTTTACTAACTAGTCAAGATAGTTATGTCATTCCCAAAGAAAGTGAAAATGTCACTGGTATTGTCTCGAATGGTTCGGATTTAAAGGATATTACTCCAGAAACAATTATCAAACAGATGTGGCAACAGTAAATGGCATGATTAAAAATAAGAAATAAGCAATAAGGGATGAGGAAATTGCTTTTTCATGGCAATAATTCTTAATCCTCATTCGTTATTCATCTTAAAAAATAATTCTGTGGTATTTTTCAACCAACTTAGCCATCTCTCATGAATCAAAACAGTTGGGAAACAACACCAAGTTCGTTTGCAGAAACAGTTGAACTAGCCGAAAATTTTGCCAAACAAGAAATTGTTCGCGAAATGGAAGAAAAACAGCTTTACTATCATACTCTTGACCATGCTATGGCAGTAAAGCGCAGATCTAATCTTATTTTTCAGGCTATTAAGCCGACACTGCAGAGCAGTCAATCTTCAACTGAATTAAATCGCTTAGAGAGCATAATAGCTCTTTGCGCCGTAGCTCACGACATGGTGCAAAACTTTTCTCAAAGGGATAAAATCAAAACACCACGAAAGCGTATCCCTGGTGTAAGTGAAGTTGCAACGGCTAATAAATTAATCGAATATCTAACAGATCTTAATCAGAGATTATCAGTCAATCCATTTAAGTCTTCGATCTTATTTCAAAAAGAAGACTTAGCAATCATTGAAGATGCAATATTAGCAACAGTTTGTGACTTAGATCCTCAAGCAGGAAAAGCTACATATAGTTTTTCTTCTCATTCAATTTATCAGCCCTACTTATATGATTATCAACCCAAAATTTCAATTGTGGGTAAAATAATAGCCCTGGCAGATTTAGGAACATTGGGAATCGATGGAGTAAAACCATTTATTCAAGAAGGTGTTTTAGTTTTTCTAGAAGATAACCTAGACGTTTAAAGCTAAATTTTAAATTCTGCCTACACCGATATATCAATTCAAGAAGCTACTAGAGTTAGGTTGCTTAACATGACTCAGTTCATTGTTAATTTAGCTCAAGAAAGGAAAGCTAGGTTTGAACTAGAAATTGCTGGATTTTGCCTCCAAGCCCGTACAATTTTGCGAGAAAACGTATTTACTAATCTCAATCAAGAAAATATAGAAAGAATTAAAGAGATTGTGCCAGTCAATGACAGCGTTAGCCTTGAAGAGTTGATAGACTTTTTTTACTCAAATAATAATTTCAATACTTGATTATTTGATTACTTGTGTGCTAATTATTTATTACTCATTTATTAAACTAGGTGACTAAGTTATTGCAACTCGATATAATTACCAGCCACCTAATTACTATTCACTCATAACAGAATCCCCTCATCGTAAGGTTAGTCAAATTGACTAAACAATCAAAGGACTATTAAGATCGCTAATTTCTTGCCAGCCATCAGCACATCGACAACAAGCATAGTCAGATACCCAGCGGTAAGACCAATCCTGGCGCGAAACAATATGAGTGCCAACCGTTGGTTCTACACACCACCGACAATGACCAGGATTGTGACTTGAGCGATTAATTCTCAATACCATCGGTGGCAATTGCCTTCGTGAGAGTATGTTCGGACTTTCCAATTTTTTCCTTTAACTCATCTAAATTATCTTTAGGTACAATATCAGCGACAAAATCAACCTGCTCTTTAAGCTCGCGACCCGCCTCGTATTGACGAGCAAAATCATGAATATCATTTCGCAACTCATCAATAGCAGCCTTTTGTACCTGCTGAAGTAGTAGCTGCTTTTCAAGTTCGGATTGATTCGATTGGGCTTGATGAATTACTTTGATACCGTCTGTACCAATTTGCACACTTGTTGCTTTGCCTAAGTTGAAGCTAAGACTGCCACCCAACGCCAAAAGTACGGCGGTAATTCCCCATCGAGTATGCTTTGGCAGATTGTCATAATCAATTTTCATCAGCTATACCCCACAACTAAAGGTAGTTTGTTTACGCCTTCGGCTCGAAGACGAGTCATTGTATTCTGGTAATCAGAAAAGTTCTTTTGATTCATCACGATGCACCCAAGAGAACCATCGTGATTTTTATCAAGATGAATACCATAGTCTCCTCGTTTGTCTCCTTTGTCTGTCTTCATCTCGTAGGGAGATATAGGATAAAAATTACCGTCTACACCTCTAACGTGAGCTAAATTAATCGGGGTAGTAGTTACCTTAAGTTGTGTTACCAACGGACAGCGATAGGCTGGCGGTAGCATTCCCCCCCAGATGTGAAAGCTCTCATTGCCCTGTCCCCTTCGGTGAGAACTAACCGCCTTCCAGATATTTTGATGCCCACGATCGATATGTTCAAGAATTAACCGTCCGTAATCTAATCCCTTATCGCGATCGTAGTGAGCGCAAAACACCAACAGATAACCCATGTGAGCATTCATCTTAATTACCTGAAGGATTGGGAACGGCGGTAAAGGCTTTAATTACCGGCTTGCAGTAAACCATGATTGTCGAGTCAGCGCGGGTAGGATAAACCCCAACAATCATATCGGGGTAAATAATACCGTCGGGAAAGTCTGTAGGCATTTGACTATTGCTATAGCGCATTACACCAACTCTTACTTCCTGCCCGTTAACCATTTTGTAGAGAATAAATATAATTTCATCGCTGGTAGTATTGCCAGCCATCGCCACAATCGAATCAATAATAATAGGGGTATTAATATTGTTATCGGCAAGGCTAATTTTCGTCTCTTGATTTTTGGGCACTAATCCAAAAGCCAATTCCCCACGAACAGCCACTCGTTCAGCAAAAAAGCTTTTTGTACTATTAGTTTCAGTAACAGTCTTAAATTCTTGACCATCTAAAACCACATAATCTTCTTCTAAATCAAACATAATTAATTAAT
>CAKZYI010000409.1 GCA_937884735.1 uncultured Pleurocapsa sp. | reverse complement strand
ACCAAAGTAATAAAATAGAATAAATACGATCTTCGACAGCTTTATTAACTTTTATTTTTTGATTACCTGGATTTAAAGCAACAAAAGTCCATAAACTTAAAGGCAACTCTAAAATATTTCTGCGAACTTCTAGGATACGTGCATCATACAAATTATCTAAAAAGGATAATACGTCTTCAATTGTACCTAAATTTTTATCTTCACCTTTGTTATCAAATTCTACTATTTTACCAAGGCGAACTATTGCTTTCTGAAAAATTGCTTTAAATGCCCACTGATTTTGCTTCATGTCAGCAATTTCATTTTGTGGTGTAATTATCTCTCGTTTAAACCAATCACTATCTTTAGCTATTTCTTGCTCTTTAAGCATATTTTTATGCTTAGCAGTCTGAGCTTGATATTGCCCAAAAGTTCCCTCTATTAAGTTCTTTTCCCTGGCATATTGTAATAGGGTACAATATGGCTTAAATTCCATTAATAATTTGATTAGCCAAGGACGAAAATTTTGTTCAAAACCTTGCACAGCAGATTCAAGATAATATTCTGGTAGGCGTGAAAAAGGAGTTTGAGGATTACCATCTTCATCGCAACAATCTTCTTCGTAATACTGGGTTAATGTACGTCCTTCATATTGTATTTCTTTATCATCGATTCCAAGTGTTCTATTAATATCTTTTATAAATTGCTTAATCTGCTTTTTTTCCATTGGATCTTTTGGTTCATATAAATCTAGTAAAGCTTTAACTAAAAGATCGAGATGAACTAAAGAATTAAGATAATAAGAGTTATCAAATTTATTAACATCATCTTGCCAACGCACTAATGACAGTGGGAATAAATCTTTAGCATCTTGTGCAGTACTATCTGTCAACAAAGTTCTGACACAACGCGCATGAATACTTTTATCATCAAGTATTAATTCTCTAGCTCTATCTACAGTTTTGGCATTCTTGTTTAAATCTGTAAAAAGCTCGCGAGAAATACTTCTAATTGAGTGATTTACTTGAGTTTGGGTATTATCAAAGCCCGCTTTTGGATGTAGTAAAACAAAAATTACAGGAATATGTGTTTGTTTTTCAGTGGCACGTAGAGTACCTCCACGAAACTTTTCATTTTCCCGAAAAGTTCGTAATGCCCAAAGACGATGTTGTCCATCAACAGCAACAGCTAAGACTTTGTTTTCATCCCAACGTAAACGAGCTTGTTTCTCAATAGAAACAAATTGTACTCCGCCGAAATCTGCTTTTTTAGCTTCTGGATGATTCCACTGAGCATCTTCTTCGTTACTACCATCCCAAGGAATAGGTGGCGAATTATCCTCTTCATCTTCTTGAAATCGATCTTGAATTTTTTCATCTTCGCCTTTAGGCATCAAGACAATTGTAATAGCATTAAAAAACTTTAATTTTTTACTATCTAGTAAATAGCTTTTAATGATATCTTGCAATATTCTGTCTTCATCGATTTCTCTTTGAAAAAGCTCTTTTAGTGACCATTTAGCATCTAAAGAGGCTGGTACTTGCTCTGCAATTTTTAGTTCATTAATTGCTCTTTCAATTGGCATAGTACATAAAAAATATGGTAAAGATATACCTTCTGCTAAAGTATATTGTCCTTTAAGTCCATATAATGGCTTATTAAACTTATTGTTACTTTCCTCTTTTGAAATTACAAGCATGATTATCCGTAATTAATAGTGAATGATGGTAGAAATAATCTAGATAAAATATCTTCGATCAAAGCTTCTGGTTCTAACTGAGAAGATTCATTTTCGTTTACATCTTCTATTTCAGTATTTTTTGAAGTATCGTAATTAGTAATTGATGAACATCCTAATACTAGTAATCTGCACTGCTCTAAATTGTGTTCGGCATCTTCGAGTCTTTCTCGTAACTTACTGTCTATACTCAAATGATTACTAATTCTTGTTTTTATGTTTATAGCCTTTCCTATATATAGGGGTTGCTGAAATAGCAAACAGTTGTCTAACAACGTAATTAAAAGCTTTCGAAATTGAGGATTACTAGAATGATGTTTTAAGGCTTCTTTTTTTCGAGGAGAAAGTATTGTTTCTGGTTGAATTATTAATTTATAAGAAGGAGGGAGGCGAGTTTCTCTAGTCACACAATGAGGTTTGTATAATTCTTGAAGAATATTAGAAACAAATACTTCTGGATTGTCATCCGCAGCAGAATCTATATTAAAACCGCGATACCAGGCATACACCCCTGACATATTATCTGGAATACGATTAAGAATTGCTGAAACACCACGAATTTTTGACAAGTCGTACAAAAAAGCATTCTCACCTAGCTGCTCAACTATATTATGTCTATAAAGCCAAGACACCAATACATTCTCCTTCTTGAAATATTATTGCACTCACTACAAAATAGTATTCCCACAAAGATTGTCGAAAATTAAGGTTCTTTAAAAGATATGTTTGATAACCGCTAGGATATTGTAATGTTAAGAACACCTGTGCTTCAGCAATTAAAAGGGAATGAGCTTGGCAAAACAAACAAAGAGTAAATTGAATAAGCGCGATACTTCTGAATTTATAGAAAGTATTGAGTTTCTTACTGCTGAAATTCAGAATTTATATTGTCAAGATGAAATTCCTTGGATTATCGGCGTTTCTTGGGGAAAAGATAGTAGTTGTGTGCTGCAACTAATTTGGAATGCGATTGCAACACTACCAGTAGAAAAAAGATAAAAGCCTGTTTATGTAATTACTACTGATACCCTTGTAGAAAATCCTATCGTTGCGGCTTGGGTTAGAAATTCAATGAAGAAACTGGGATTAGCAGCAAAAGAAAAAGATATGCCATTTAAGGCAAATCTGCTCCATCCAGAAGTTAAAAATTCTTTTTGGGTTTGTTTGATGGGGAAAGGTTATCACGCACCAAGAAATAAATATCGTTGGTGTAAAGAGCGAATGAAAATTAAACCTGCAAATCAATTTATTAGAGAAGCAGTTCGTTCTCATGGTGAAACAATATTGGTATTAGGCACTCGTAAAGCCGAAAGTGCAAAACGCGCTGCGACAATGAAAAAACATGAGCAAAAGAGAGTACGTGATCGCCTTAGCCCCAATGCTAGTTTACCTAACTCTCTTGTATATACTCCCATTGAAGACTGGAGTACTAACGAAGTTTGGATGTTCTTGATGCAATACAGTAATCCCTGGGGCGGAGACAATAAAGATTTACTAGCTATGTACCAAGGAGCAACTGCTGACAATGAATGCCCGATGGTGGTTGATACCTCGACTCCTAGCTGTGGTGACTCTCGTTTTGGCTGTTGGGTATGCACAATGGTAAGCAAAGACAAGTCAATGGAGGCAATGATTCAAAATGATGAAGAAAAGGAATGGTTGCAGCCTCTACTAGATATTCGTAACGAGCTAGAAGTTAAAAATGATCGCCATAGAAGAGATTTCCGCCGTCTTCGTGGTAACGTGCAGTTGTTTGAAAGAAATTTGGGAGATGGAGAAACTGCGATCAAACCTATCCCAGGTCCTTATACTAGAAAGTGGCGAGAAACTTGGTTAAGGCGGGTATTGTCGGCACAAGTAGAAGTTAGACAAAATGCGCCAGAAGAGTTTAAAGATATTAGTTTAATTACTCCTGAAGAATTGAGTGAGATTAGAAGGATTTGGCTAGAGGAAAAGCATGAATTTGATGATAGCCTACCTCGAATTTATCAAGAGGTAACTGGAGAGGTATTTAAAGATATTAGGCTTGGTGCAGAAGAGAAAACCATTGGTAGTGATGAGTGGGAAATTCTCGAAGAAATTTGTGATGATGAAATGCACTTGGAATTGATGTCCAAGCTATTAGATACAGAAAGGCAATTTAAGGTCAAAAATCGCCGTTTAGGTATCTACGTTAAGATAAATTTTTTTATACTTGATCTAGAAGAAAGGAGTAGGCGATCGCAAATGCTCATCAGAAGTATGAATTAAAAACTGCTGCGGAGAGAGGTGATATTAAAGCTGTGGTCGAAAAAGTGGAGCAGTTAACTAAACCTGAAGATAACTTAGAATTAGATAGCAAACCTGACTGGGGAAGTATTAAATTCGCTGCTAAGTAATAGATTATAAATGTTTGATGGGTCAATATATAAATGATTTTCACCGAGTTAGTTATTGAAAATTTTGGCGCATATGTAGGAAGACAAACAATTGATCTGCGCCCTGAAAACAATGATACTATTCATCCGATTGTATTGTTGGGAGGAATGAATGGTGGTGGCAAAACTACTTTGGTGGATGCAATTCGTTTGGCTTTATACGGGCAAAGGGCAAAGTGTTCTAGTCGAGGAAATTTGGGCTATAGCGAGTTTTTATCTCAATCAGTTAATAGTCAGGCTACCTTAGCAGATTTAGCAAGAATTGAACTATCTTTTGAAAATGTTTTTGAAGGGCATTGGCAACAGTTTAAAATTATTCGTGCTTGGAAAAGAGGTATTAAAGAGGGGAAGGATAGTCTTAGTATTGAAAGAGAACAAAGGTTTGATAGTAATTTAGAAAAGAATTGGGATGAATATATTGAAAATATTTTACCTTTGGGCATTTCTAATTTGTTTTTATTTGATGGAGAACAGGTAAAAGAGTTAGCAGAATTAGACACTCCTCCTCCTAATATAGTGGAAGCAATTAATAATTTGTTGGGGTTAGAATTAGCAGAGAAGCTAGCAACAGATTTGTCAGTATTAGTTAGTCGTAAAAGAAAAGCGATCGCTAGCAAAGCTCAGTTATTAACTATAGAAGAAATTGAAGCTAAATTATTTATTAAACAGAAGGATAAATTAAAGTTAGACAAAGAGTTTGTTGAGTTGGAAAAGAAGTTAAAACAAGCTCATAAAAAAAGAGATTCTGCGAGAAACAAGTTTAATAAACAAGGCGGACAAATTGCAGCAGTCAGAGAGGAGATTGAAGCTAAAATTCAAGATTTTAATAGTCAGTTGGAACAAAAAAGGCAAGAGCTAGTTAAATTAGCGGAAGGTAGTTTACCGTTAGGGTTAATTACTCCTTTATTAGATAATGCTAGTCAACAAGCAGAAGCGGAAGTTGAATCACAACAGCTTAGACAAGCTCAAGGCGTTATCGATGCTAGAGACAATAAACTATTGGCGTATTTAAAAGACATTTCTCTGTCAGGCGAATCGATTAAAAAAGTTAAATTTTTTATTGAAACAGAAAATAAAATAGTTGCTGATTCGATTAATAAAACAGCAAATAAGTATTTAAATTCAAATGAAAAACAGCTACAGCAGTTGAATAGTTTTTATCGCGTATCGCAGGAAAGCGCAGCTTCTCGCTTATCTTTAGAAACAAATATATTTCAAAACATTCTTCAAGACGTAAATCGACTCAAAATAGAAATTGATAATACGGAAGCTCAATTGGCTAGTGCTGCATCTCCAGAGGAATACCAAAAGTTAATTGATGCTGTAGAAGATAGCAAAGAAGCTGTTAGTAAATATCAAGCCTTGCATAATATTACTAAAGAGAAGCTAGAAAATATTGACAAAGAAATCGATCGCATTCAACAAGAATTAAGTCGCAAGCTGAAAAACTTTAGTGAAGAAGCTATTGATAAAATCGGCGACGAGCATATCATTAAATCTGCAACAAAGGTACAAGAAACTCTCAAGGTATTTAAAGAAAAATTAACTCTCAAAAAGCTCAATAAATTAGAAACAGAAGTAAAAGATTGCTTCTTATATCTGCTGCATAAATCTAATTTGATCAACCGTATAACTATAGATAGCGATCGCTTTAAATTAGAGCTATACGATACTAACGGGCAATTATTTCCTAAGCAACGACTATCCGCAGGAGAGAAACAACTACTTGCGATCGCATTTTTATGGGGTTTAGCCAGAGTATCGGGACGTAATTTGCCTATTGCGATCGATACTCCCTTAGCAAGGTTAGACTCATCCCACCGTAATAATTTAGTCGAGCGATATTTCCCTACCGCATCCCATCAGGTAATATTGCTTTCTACTGATACAGAGATAGGAAAAAAGGAAGTAACTATGCTTAGAGAGCAAAAAGTAATTTCCCAACCGTACCTGCTCAAGTATGCCACCGAAAAACGCCG
>CAKZYI010000408.1 GCA_937884735.1 uncultured Pleurocapsa sp. | reverse complement strand
CAAAAAGCACCACCAAGAGCAGAATACTCAATGCCCTCTATTTTATTACGTACCGCCCCCAAAGCTTTGGGATTGACTAAATAGATAAACGGAACATTATCTGATACTAGCTGTTGAATTTCTACATAAATAGCTTTGCGTTTTTCTTCGTCTAATTCCCTTGCACCTTCAATGAATAATTGAGCTATTTCTTTCTCCCATTCGGCAACCTGTCTACCTTCTAGGGGTTCTTGTCCTGGTGCTGGTTTTTGATTAAACATATGTAAGTTACAAACAGTAAACCAGACATTTGCACAGATATTGGATTCGTTTCATCCTGATAAACCCAGCATGATACATTCCCAATCTAGAGAGCCACTCAATTTACCAATTAGAACATTAAAATTAATCGTTCTAAAATTAACATCCATACCAATAGCTTCTAAATCTTCTTCTACCTGATTGCCCATGCTTTCTCTAACTTTATTACCTGAATTAGTATTCAAAGTAAACTTGACTCGATTGCCATCAGCATCTAATAATTGATTTTTATTATTGTATTTAAAACCACCTTCTTTTAATAGTTGTTTGGCTTTTTCAACATCGTAATCATAAGCTTTTAGATTCTCATCGGCAAAGGGAGACTGAACAGAAATAAATGAATGTTGTGGCTGTCCCAAACCTCGATAAATATTTTTTACTATTCTAGGGCGATTAATTGCGTATGCCACCGCTTGCCTAAATTTAACGTTATTAAACCAGCGAGATTTTATTGGATCGACTAAAGGTTTGCCATTTCGCTTACCAGTATTTAAATTAAATGTAATATAGTTTGTTCCATAATCAGGCCCTCCATCATATACTGTAAAGTTACCTTTTTTTTCCTCCTTTTTTAATAGAGAAAAATATTCAGGTTTGACGCTAACTGAATCCAAGCTACCGGAGCGAAATTGAATCAAAAACGTATCAGTAGATTGAACAATTTCCCAAATAACTCTTTTAATAAAGGGAATATCTTGATTGGTTAATGCTTTTTTCCAGTAATATGGATTGGCATCAAAGATAACTCTTTCGGCAGTACTATAACTCTTTAATTTATACGCACTACTAGCAACAATTTGTTCTGGAGGTGTATCCACTGTCCAAGTAGAAAGAAACTTTAATTTGCCGTCTTTGTCTTATTGCTCGACAGTTTTTTGCAGAATGTGGGCGGGATAAATTGATGCTCCTGTTACGGATAAAAAAGGTGCAAAAGGTTCGGGTACAGTAAACTTAACCTGTCTTTCATTGACTTTAGATACTGTTGGTAAAGCTCCACTTTGACCTATTCTGAGTATATCCCTCATTCCCGTAGGAATCTCAGGATTAAGATAAAGCTGATTATAAGTAAAGACTACATCATCTACTGTCAAAGGATTACCATCAGACCATTTAAGATTTGGTCTCATGGTATAAATTATTTCTAAATTGTCATCTGAAATAGACCAAGATTCGGCTAAAGCTGGCTCAACTTCACCTGTAAGAGGATTTTGTTCTACCAAACCCTCTAAAATCATGCTACCCACACTGCTGCTACCAGCATCACTAGCAATTACAAAATTAAAAGTTTTAGGATCGCTAATAATTGCTTCTACTAACTGGGGAGGACGGTCTGGATTGGCGAGTAAGGTGTTAGGATTACAGGCTGTGAGGGGAATCAGCAGCACTCCTACAAAAAATAGCATTAGCCATCTAGCAACCAAAAATCTTAGAGAGCGTAGTAAACCCAAAACTAATAATTTCCTCTACTCGTTTTTATGCCACATTATATCTTTAGCATAGAAAATTAGGTTGGGTTAGCGATAATATATTGATAAAAACTAGAAACGTAACCCAACTATAAGTAATCAGTAATTAGTCATCAGTAATCCTAAAGGATACCGCTTCGCATATCAGTAATTACTCAGGATGCGCCAAACTCTTCTTTAAGCAGCTCGTCATTGTCGTCAGCAATGTTAGCCACGAGAGTAACCAAACGAGAAATTTCACCAGGATACATATCCGCAACGGTACGTTGAGAAGAAATCATCACTTGATTATCTTTGATACTAAAGCAGGTTTCAAAAGTACCTGTCCAATTCATCTCTAGGATGCGTCGCATCAAACCTGGTTCGTCTTTAGCTGGTAACTGAAGTAAACTAGACCACACAGTAAGAAGATCGTCATCGCTTTCTCCTGTTAGCTGTACAAATACTTCAACACTACCGTATTGGAATTTCCACAGGCTTCCTTGATCGGTATGGTTAACCATCGCGGTATTGTTTTGGTCTAAGCTGGAAATTACTGTTTCAATTACCTCTTGATGAGTAGATTTATCTTCTAGTAGCTCATCAACTGTCTGATTTGTATCTAGTTCCAAGGTAGAATTTGGGCTAGTCATAATAGCTTTCCTATAGTTAGATTAATGCTGACATCGTGAATTTAGCATCAAGTGCTGATAATCGCTAACTTTATACCTGTTAATCTTAACGTTCTCCATCGCCATTAGAATCAAAAATTATTTGTTTGGTATTTAGACCAAAGCCAGATTTACAGAATTTAACAGAAATGACCTATGTATTTGTATCACTGGAGTTCGAGACAATCACAAGCCTAAAATCAATCTCGAAAAACGTCAAGGCGATCGCATTATTTCCCTTGTATGAAAGAATTAAATATAGACATTCATAGTCCTTTCATAGTGCTAAATTATGCCAGGTGAGCTACTACGAAACAGTGAAATTAGCTGAACTTCGACAAGCCCCGCACCATAGCCCCAAGAATGTCTTAAAGGATACCGCTTCGTGACTGAAAGGAATCCTTTAGGGCATATAGGGCTTGGTGTCGGGAGAAGTCACTTTAGTACTGCTGTGCAGAAGTCACAAAAGCTTATCCTTAAGGAATAAGTCTTATATAACCAGAAGTTTAGTCTTAGAGGATATATGAAGCGGTATGCTTTAAAGTTCCTTTTGGTCAATTAAGAGTTTGACTACAAAGCTGGGAAATTTTATGAACAGTGACTTTGTTTATGCCCACGTCTATTAGAGATAGCCAATTTTCGTTCTTACCCTCCCCAGCCAAAAATTTTAAAATATTAATTTAGAAAGTTTTAGTTGAAAAAAATCGATCATGACTACATATTATTACGTTGCAGCCAGCCAAAAATTTCTTTTGGAAGAAGAGCCTTTTGAAGAGGTAATTCAAGAGCGTCTTCGCAACTACAAAGAAAAAAATAAAGAGATTGATTTCTGGTTTATCAAACAACCAGCTTTTTTAGACGCTCCTGAAATGGCTAAGATCAAAGCTCAAATTCCTCAACCTTGTGCTGCGGTTATTACTACCGATAAACGACTATCTACTTGGCTCAAGCTAAGACTAGAGTATGTAATTACAGGAACATTTGAAGCACCTTCTGATACTATTGAAGATCCTCTCTTATCATTGGAACAGGCAGTCTAAAGCCTTAATATATAGCAATTTTATAAATTTAAACTTGATTTTGTGGGGATGTTTATTCAAGCATCCCTATTTTTTGGTTTTATTGGGCTTAAAAAAGTTGTTTAGCAAGGATATTAAGGATATTGGTGATTATGGTTTATAAACTGCCAAAATTAAATCGAATCACCAAATTATTAATAATGTTAAATGTATATTCTTTCAAAAAGTAACTTCTAATTAACCTCGATTTGTAACTATTTTTCCCTCTTAGGGTTCTATTTACTTTGCGTGCAACAGCAAATAAGATAGGGCAAGAAATTAAATTAATGTCTGACTCTACTTTTGTAGTAACCAATCAACTACTATGTACTTTGATTGAGCTTACCGATAAACGCTTATTGCCTCACCTCGAAGAAATATCTTTAACCGCTGGACAAATTCTGTACGAATCTGGAGCGGAAATTACCGACGTATAATTTCCTCAGAATGCTAGATTTTCTTTATTGTTGGTTATGGGCGATCGCTCTACTATAGAAGTAATTTCTATTGGTAGGGAAGGTTTTGCAGGTCTTCCTGTTATTTTTGGCAGCAATTTAACTAATACTCGTTTAGTCGTTCAAATGTCTGGGAAAGCTCTCAAACTTCCTGGAGACATCATCAAGCAAGAATTTAAACAAGAAGGCGATTTACAAAAATTGCTTTTGCTCTACATCCAAGCACAACTCAGTCAAATATCCCAAATCACAGCTTGTCGCTCTCATCATGAAATAGAACAAAGATTGGCTCGCTGGCTGTTGCTAATCTACGATAATGTTGAGAATAATACCTTACCCCTAACTCAAAAATTTATTTCCTCAATGCTAGGAGTGAGAAGGGCTAGCATTACTGAAATTGCCATATCTTTTCAAAAGCAGGGCATTATTCAATATAGTCGGGGTCAAATTACTCTGCTTGATCGCTCTCAATTGGAGTCTATTGCCTGTGAATGCTACAGCAAAATAAAAGCAGAATATAAAAGTCTATTAGAGCCAATACTCACAAATACAAATCGTATTAATATTAAATAAATTAAGCTTATGTACGATAACGGACAGAGAATTGTATTTTAGTTAGGTATGATCCTTAATCGATATCGATAAAACGATTAATAAACTGCAAAATAAATGTGGCTTATTTGTCTTTTATTGAATATAAGTATGAATCCTTATTTTGTTTAATGATAGCTCTACGTACCATTGAATTATGTGCACACAGCATTACAGCTCAATGGGTAGTAAAGACTATTGCTTTCTATAATGCCTGAGAATAATCAAGAATCAATTAATAAAATCCTTGCAGCCCTACCTCAGTCTCAATATAAACGTATTGCTCCTTATTTAAGGCAAGTCGATCTCAAAGGAGGGGATATTCTTTTAGAACCCAACGAAGAAACTGACTCGATTTATTTTCCTCAAACGGCAATGATTTCCCTTGTCTCGATTATGATGGATGGTTCGACAACAGAAATTGGTTTGGTTGGTAACGAAGGAATGATTGGAATTCCTGCAATTTTGGGCGGAAAAAGCACAACCAGCCGTTCGATTGTGCAAATCCCTGGTTTAGCTTTAAAAATTCCCGCCGACATCATAGTGCAAGAGTTTTATCGAGGAGAAAAATTTCAACAATTAACGTTGTTTTATATTCAAGCACTATTAACTCAAGTTTCTCAAAGTGCTGCTTGCAATCGCCAACACAAGATTGAAGAAAGACTAGCCCGCTGGTTATTATCTGTTCAAGATTGCGTATTGCAAAACGAAATACCTCTTACCCAAGAATTTATAGCCAATATGTTGGGTACTCGTCGCTCTGGCGTTACTGTGGCAGCAGGTATACTCCAGCAAGCAGGTATTATTCGCTACACTCGCGGTAATATTACAATCCTCAATCAGGATGCTTTAGAAGACATTGCCTGTGAATGTTATCGAATAGTTCAAAACGAATTTATCCGTTTGTTGGGTACTCGTAGAGGATAAGGTTAGATTATCAAAAACGTTGATAATTAGTTTAGTTTGAGCGTTCGATTTGTTTTTGTACTGCTTTGGGAATGCGATCAAAGAAATTATAGCCTGTTTTTTTCTCTACTCGACCGACAGATACTACATAATCTCTCCAGTCGCTACGTTCTACTGTTGGAGAATTGGGTATCCAAACGGCAATAGTTCGAGCATTATCAACCGAAATCTTATCTTGGGGTCGATCTAAAATTAAAACAACTTTCCAATTATATTTTTGTACCGTAACTCTATTTTTAGCAATTTTTTTACCGTCCTCGTTTCCTCCCGCGATAATATAAAGCTCTTTTCCTTCAAACACAAGATCGCGACAATACTCTTCAAATTCTCGCCATACCTCTCGGTTATTTTCTGGAGCTTGAGGAATAATATTACTCATGATAAAAGTAGCACTATTATCCTGTTGGCGGCGAGTACGATCGCCACTAGGTGCTAAATGTCCGCGGTCATATCCACTACCCCGATAGTCGTAGGGCTTAGAAGCATAGCAATTTTCTGGTAAGTCGAGATCGGGGCGAAAATCATTAGAGCGTTCTACTTTACCAATCCAACTGCGATCAAGTTGCCAACTCACCCAATTGGGTATCCCCGCACTGCAATTATAAGATAAAGCATATTGAGGACGTTCGATTAGATAGTTGTCGGGTTTGGTTTGAGCTTGACTCGGATTGCCATATTTCAGGTGTATATTTTGCGAGACTTGGGTACAGGCTGCCAATAATGCGATCGCAACTAGGGCAATCCCACGAAACAAGTTTGAGACAATCAACTTTTGTTTTAGCCTCACCCATATTTGATTAATTTTATTAAATCTCTTCCGCGAGTAATAAATCAAACTCTGTTTCCCCAATCGACAAAACCACGTTCTAGCTTAATCATTATTGGACTCTCAAGCCAATTAAAACACATAAAAGCCCGTAATTTTTCTTTTGTAGGAGGTTACTGAATAAATTAGGGACAATTGATGCGATCGCTTGTATTTAGATACGATGATGCCTTCTTTTTAGAAATTCTTCTTAGTTGGTTTGAGTAGATTATCAACTCATCAAAGCGGTAGGGTAATTGATAACAGCTAACAAACAAATTGCTCAATGGTCAAAATCATCAAAACAACAGCCTCAATGCAGACTCGTGATGGAGTAAGACTGGATGCAGATATATATCGCCCAGATACAGAGGAAGAGTTGCCAATTCTCTTGATGCGTCAGCCCTATGGCAGAGAAATTGCTTCTACAGTAGTTTACGCTCATCCTCGATGGTATGCAGCCCAGGGCTACATTGTAGTGATTCAGGATGTGCGGGGTAGAGGAACATCTCAAGGTAAGTTCGATTTGTAAACCCATGAAGTTGCAGACGGATAGGATACGATCGCCTAGGTGTCTAAGCTGCCTCAAAGTACTGGCAAAGTAGGGATGTATGGCTTTTCTTATCAAGGAATGACTCAGTTATATGCAGCAGCCCATCAACCAGAAGCTTTAAAAGCGATCGCTCCTGCTATGGTAGCTTACGATCTTTATACTGATTGGGCTTACGAAAATGGATCATTTTGCCTTTTTGCTAGCTTGGCTTGGGCAATTCAATTGGCAGGAGAAACCGCCCGTTTAGCAGGAGCTGAGGCTGCTTACCTCCAGCTATATAAAGCCAGTCGCAATCTACCCCTCGATGGTGCTATTCCCGCCAATCCCGAATTGATGAGAGAGTTAGCACCAGATTCTTTTTATCATCAGTGGCTTAATAGCCCCAATCCTACTGCTGAATATTGGCAAAAGCGATCGCCTAAATATCTTTTGCAAAATGTCGATTTACCTATGCTTCATGTAGGGGGCTGGTTCGATCCTTATTTAAGGGGTACGCTCAATTTATATCGGGCAATGGCAGCTAAAAGCAAACATCCACAACATCTTTTAGTCGGTGCTTGGGCGCATCTTCCTTGGGGAAGGAAATTAGGCGCGATCGATTATGGCGTTGAAGCCCAAAATCCTATTGATGAAATTCAAGTACGCTGGTTCGATTATTTTCTTAAAGATATAGATACGGGATTGCTAGAAAAAGCTCCCATTCGCTGGTTTGAGATGGGCAGCAATCAATGGCTAGAATTAAACGATTGGAAAAATAATCAACAGGCATATTATTTAGCCAGTGATGGTTTAGCTAGTATTAGGGAAGATAGGGGAATGCTGTGGCGATATGAAACAGAAGATAGCCTAGAATCTAGTCCTCTGGGTGAATTATCAGAAGAGGATTTAGCAGAAGTAGTTATAGAATTTGATAATAATACTGATATTTTAGTTCACGATCCTTGGCGACCAGTACCCGCATTGGGAGGACATGCAACTTTCCCAGGAGGTTCGTTCGATCGCTCTGGTTTAGACTGTCGTTCAGATATTTTAACCTACACTTCGGCACCATTAGAATCGGATTTACATATTCTGGGAGAGGTAAAACTAGAGGTTTATTGCAGCACAGACAAACCTAGCTTCGACTTGTGCGGTGTCTTGTCTACAGTTCAACCCGATGGCAAAGTATTAAATTTTACCCAAGGCTATATCACCGTACATTCAAACTCTTCAGACATTCAATCAGTTGAACTTTCTTTTCAACCTACCTGTATGTGCATTGTAGCAGGAGACAGTTTGCGTCTTAGTCTTAGTGCGTCAAGTTTCCCCGCTTATCCAGTTAATCCTGGTACAGGAAAACTGCCCCATGAGTCTCGATTAATAGATATGCAGATTGTTACTCTTTCAATTCATGCTGGCGCAGATTACCCCTCACGTATTAATTTAAACATCTCTGTAGATTGACTTTAATTAAAAATAGTAAATTTCAAGTGTCAATCATAATTTTTCTGACACAATAGCTGTTGAGAGTTCAACAATCTTGATATAACGTGCTTTTCTGAGGTTTTTTAGATGTTTAAGAATGTTTTATTTCCCATTGAATTAAATTCAGAAGCGCGTAAAGCGATCGAACTGACAGCAAATATGGTGAGAATCCATCAGAGTAAATTAACCATCCTTTCTGTGGTGGAAGAAAATGCAGAAGGTGCGATGGCAAATGAAGAACAAGTGGCTAAACTATTAGACAAAGCCAAGTCTTTTTTTTCTAGTCAGGGAATACAGGCACAGGCGATCGAGAAAACTGGTGTTCCAGCCTTTACTATTTGTGATGTAGCCGATGATATGAATGCCGACTTAATTATTATGAGTTGTCGAGGTTTGGGCTTAATTGATGAAGAAGCAGCGATGGAAAGCGCAACCAACCGCGTGATTAATTTGGCTAACTGTCCAGTGTTGGTAGTAAGTTAAGAATTTAAATTTTTTAAAATCCTGATAAATAAACCAGAAGATAGATCCAAAAAAAGTCTCATAGCAATAAGCTGCTTTTAAGTCACTGTCATTTTTAAACATACGATAGTCGCAATTTCAACATATAAAGCGATCGCTCTATGCCGAAATTGAAGTATCTTATATTTCATCATTTTTATGTGGACAATAATCGAATCTATTCTCTGGTGGCTATTAATTGGCTTACTAATACTTACCGTAATTATCTTTGTTGGCTTCTATCTGCGGGGTGCATTTCGCGATCGCATAGTATATAAAGTCAAACACGCACCAAAACCAGAAGATGACAATTTTCCCTTCATTTTGGCAAGCATTACCAATTCATTTATTACTAACGGCGTAATTACCGACTTTTGGAGTGAACCTGCCGCTATTCAACAGGCACGTTTAGACGCTATTAGTAAGGCAAAGCATACAATTAATTTTGAAACATTTTTTATGACTCCTGGCAAAAGAGCAGATGATTTTGCTGCTGCTTTAGCCCAAAAAGCTTCTGAGGGTGTAGAAGTTAAGCTGGTTGTAGATGATTATGGCACTAAAGATATTTCAGACCAATATTGGAAGCGTTTGTGTGGTGCTGGAGTAGATGTTTCTTTCTTCAATGATTTCAAATGGCGCGCTCCTTTAGACTATGCGGGGCGTACTCACCGCAAGTTGCTCCTGATTGATGGTGAATTTGGCTTAGTTGGAGGTGCGGGTATTTCCGATCTTTGGGATGGGGTAGAAAAAGATGATGACACTCAACCTTGGCTAGATGTTGAAATGCGTATCGAAGGAGAGATTATTAGCATTTTGTCAGGGGTTTTCTCTCAACATTGGACTTTTGACGATGGTACGGCAGATCTAAGCAAAATTAGGTTTCATAATTTTAACCAAAAGGATAAAAAGCAAGACGAAGATAATAGCAACCAAGGCTTGATGTTGGTCGTACCAGGAGCAAATCCAGAAATTCGTTTTTCTCCAGTTCGAGCTTTTAAATATAACAGTATTCTTTGCGCCAGGAAGCGTATTTGGCTAGCTAGTCCCTATTTTTTACCCGATCAAAACTCAATCGATCTGTTGGTAGCAGCAAAGCAAGATGGGGTAGATGTTCGTATTCTTACGACTAGTAAGCGTAGCGACAAAAAGCCTGTTTATTATGCTTCCTACGAACACTATGGCAAATTACTAAAAGGCGGCGTAGAGATTTACGAATTTCAGCCAAGTATGACCCATGCCAAACTACTGCTAATTGATGATATTTGGGCAACTACAGGCAGTGCAAACTTCGATCCCCGTAGCTTTTGTCACAACGAAGAACTTGATATTTGTAGCGCGCAGCCAAAGCTGGTTGAAGGAATTAGAGACACATTTGAAAAAGGATTTGCTCAAAGTAAAAAAATTAGCTACGCCGAATAGAAGCAGAGATCTCTAATTAAACATCGCATTTTGGGCAACGTGGTAAATTTCTTTCAATGGCAGCTTTAAAGAAATGTAGGCTATCTACAACCCATCTAAACGAATAAATATATCATTCAAATTACTCTATATTACAAATCTATATTTCTAGAGATAGATGAGTATAAGTAAAAAATCTGAGACTATTGACCTAACTTGAAATCCTACTAAAAGAATCATCGTCGAGAGAATGCAGAAGTATCATTTGTTAATTAATCAATGTTCCATAATATTGTTGGGTATAGCTACGATGCTGATAACAACGGAATATCACAATTTTCCTTTCTGGAACAATGATAATAGCCCAGCAATTGTTGAAGCTGATACAACATATCCAAAATAAATTTACAAAGTTTATAGTCGTTTTATTTTATAAATCTCTCTTCAGAACAAAAAAGAATGGCTGCTCCATTCCTTTGAAATCCATTAAGCCCAACAGTGTATTGTCATCAACTTGACGAAAGACATCATTGATGGGTAAGTAATCGTAAATCATAGTTGCGCTGATTTTTCCCCGATGTTCCATCATCCGAATTCTGGCTTTACTATCTTCTGTTTTCAGCATAGAAATAAGAAAACTGTACAAAGGCTTTAATACTTCATTTTTAGGTATAGGAAAACGAAGGGCAAGATCCATACCAATTGAAAGAGGATTTACTTGGAAAATTTGATTATTACTGTCAGTGAATAACAAAGGGTGGACTCGATCGCGATCGACAAATTCTTTGCCATACCAATTGAGAGTTTCTAATAAGCCATCCATCGGGTGATTGGTGTGTAAGCCCGCACCCTTCCAACGCCCTATCATAAAATCTAGACTTACTGGATCGAGTTCGTCGAAGACTTCTAATGCTTCGTTAGTGCTTGTTTTACGAGTTTGTAAGATGGTTTGTAGATTATTTAAAGTAGTCATATTAAATTCAAATTTAGAAATATGATACTAATATTTATACCAAATCAATAAATGTTTGAGACACATACACCCTCGTAACAACCCACATCGAGCCTGTAAGGTGGGCAATGATATATTCTCTGTTATC
>CAKZYI010000407.1 GCA_937884735.1 uncultured Pleurocapsa sp. | reverse complement strand
GCTAATTTGGCAGAGAAAGGAAAGCTAGCGTCGGGAGGATCTAAGTTAAATTAATGAAATCGTTGGTATAAATCTGCATCTGCTGGTGTCATTAGCAACCACCTCCACAACTCGGTTCGGGGGGTGCTTTGGGTGTGGGATAAATGACCTGAAGTTCCAAACCTAGAAAATCACTAATTTCTTTACCCAGCCACCATAGTTCTGTCTGAGAAAAATTGTTACCAACTGAATATTCAAATGCACCTAAATAAACGGATAATTTGGGTTTGACTTTTACTTTCCCTCTTTTAATTTCTTTACCTTTATCATCTAAATATTTATCAAAGGTATAGCCAGGATTATAGGCAACTAAGCTTATTTTTCTAGATGATTTGTAAGTTTTATCCCATTTAGTATTTTTGCATTCGCGATCGCAATATGCAGTTTGGATTGTTCCGTTACTATCAATAGATATAGTACGATAATAGAATTTTGTTGGCTGCATAGCATTCAAAACCGAACTTATTGGCAAAATAAGAAACAATCCTATAAATATAAATTCAGCACCAAGGGTATAGATACCAATGATAGTCAAGATCGAAACAATAAGACAGCCACTTGTTTTGGGTTTGGTTTCTGAATAAAAGATCTTTAATTTATGGCGATCGCGCTCTAACTTGATACTGCTGTTGGCAGGTTTAAGATGTAAGAAGTCTCCCGAACTACCATCCGAAGATAAAAGTGCTGTTCTGGCAGATTTAGCCGAGTTAAAACGCATATTTACCAAAGGATGAGTCATTTTTTCCAGCCAGCGATTAAACTTCCCGCTAATATTGGCTTCAAATTCTACTCTGCCTTCAACTAAAGGTAACTCTGCGGGATGATTTCCCGTAAGTAGATAAATTAATGTCATTCCCAAGCTATAAAGATCGGATGCAGCAGTTGCTCTACCGCTAAATTGCTCAAAAGGAATATAGCCATACGTACCGACAATTGTAATTGTTCCATCTTCTTTACTAACTGTTGATTGAACAGAACCAAAGTCTACTAAATAAAGATTGCCAATACTGTTGCCAGAACGATTAGAAATGAGAATATTACTGGGTTTAATATCCCGATGAATAATAGGCGGATTATATGAGTGAAGATAATCCAAAATAGTTAGAAGTTGGTCGGCTAATTCAATTAATTCTGTCTCGGTAAACCTTCTACCCTGTTGGATGACTTCTTCTAAAGATGGTGCATCTATATATGTTTGCACTAAGGCAGCTGCGTATCGGTTGTCCGAAGGTGTGTTAAGTAATTTTTGAGGAAAACCGCAAATCTGCTCGTTGTCAACTTCAAAATAGTCTAAATACTTAGGAATCTCTGGTCGATCTAAGATTTTTAATGTTTGGGCTTCTCGTTCAAATAGTTTTAGATCGTCCCATTTAAACAGACTATCGAACTGCAAAAGTTTAACAATAACCAATTCCTGAGATTGAGTATCTTTAGCTAAGAAAGTTTGTCTTCCCGCTTTGTGGCTTAACTGCTGTTTAATTTGATAGCGATGCCTTCGGCTAGCTTTACCCCCATTCGAGGACAAGTGCGGAGCGGTATCCTTTGGGACGCGATCGCCTATGCTTGTTGTTTTAATGTCTGACATTTTATATACCTGTATGTAGATTTAATTAATATGAGCAAGTTTTTACTAAATACGACCTCAGCCATAAGCCCCATGAGGCAAAAATCCCAATAAACTCTTAAGTTTGGGACTGGCATTTTCGTAGCAATGCTCTGGCATCTGATAATTCATAAAAGGATAGTATTTATGTCCGACTAATCTTTTGCCATAGGTTATTTGAGTAATATATCTGGCTCGATCTGATAAATTAGACGCACCACGATGCCAGACTTGATTATTAAAACAAACAGCCGAACCCATAGGAGCTAAACAACTATGAATTTCGTACTCATTTTCATTCAAAGGAGCTGGGCAGGGTTTGCCAAATAGATGAGAACCAGGGATTACTTGGGTAGGGCCATTCTCAACGGTCAAAACATCAGTGAGATAGAAATTGATTGTAAAAGCTAAAACATTCAGCCTGACGTTGGTAACTGGTTTACCGTCTAGAGACAAAATGTGCGGACTATCGTCTTGATGCCAACCGCTATTTATTAGTCCTGGACTGCGGGGCAAAATTACAAAGGAGTTATTGTGAATTACGTGAATTGAGTTGTTGCTATGAATACCTGCGTTTTTTGGTAAACTTTCTCCGTTGGCTTCGCCGATGAGTTTCTCGGCAAAAGAAAGCATTGGTTCGAGGTCGAATAAAGCTAAATTAGCTGGCGATCGCTCAAACATTCGATGGCTAAAATAATGCCGACGATTGCGTAATTCTGGCTGTAGAGCAATATCGTGGTCTAAATCTGCTCTAAGTTGGCTACATCTTTCAGGAGTAAAGACATGGGGAATAACAAGATAGCCATGTTGATGAAAAAAATCGACGCATTTTTGTAAGTGTTCTGGACTTGGAGGTTTGTTTTCTAAGTATTGAGGCATTCGCGTTTATGTTGGTGGTGTTGCCAATGTTTGGATTTGCCAACTTTAAGTAAGAAGTCGAGCGAACTGAAACTGAAGTGCAATCGCTTGTTTTAAAGAGGTGTTGTTAGTTTTTAGCAAGTAAGATTAAAGACTCAAAAGATTTAAAAGAAACCAAGTCGCATATTGTAGTCAAAAAATCGGTTGCCTAGATCGTTATCATTGGTAGTAGGAGAACTATTAACTACAGCCAACCACAATCCCTCCGCATATTCGAGATCGATTAAGTTGTATCCCAAGCTTTGCTGTTCGGTAATTTGTGTGTCTAGCTGGCTAAAATCTTCGCTAGACAAATAGTTACTGTCTTTAGAAGTATCGCCAAATACACCAACCCACATTCCATTGGCGTAATCTACACTAACCAAATCCCAACCTCGTTCGGCTTGCGTTTGAATCTCTTCGGTAAATTCATCAAAATCAGAATTAGTAAAATAGCCACTGCCGCCAATATTATCGCCAAAAGATGCAAACCAAATTCCCTCAGCGTATTCGAGATCGATTAAATCGTATCCTGCATCCCATCTAGCTTGAATTTGTCCTGTTAATCCGTCAAAGTCGGAATTATATGAGTATAAACTTCTGCCATAATTGTCGTTGTATACGCCAAACCACGTTCCGTTAGCATGTTCCACATTGACTAAATCGTATCCGAGATCCCAAGTTTGTTTTATATCTTCTGTGAAGGTATTAACATCGTTGCTATGAGTGTAGGTACTACTTTCGGTGAGATTGCTATAAGCACGAGGTTCGAGTAAATTACTGAAAACCCCGATCCATTCTCCATCAGCATATTCAACATCAATTAAATCGTATTGTGCTTGTTGTTGAGCTGCAATTTCTGCTTCAAATTCAACTAGGTTGGGGCTGGATGTGTAGATAGATACCATGTTTTAAATTTACGATTGAGTAATTAATTTTGCTGCCTAAGTAAATATTGAATAAATCCTATGTTATGCAACGCCAAAAGTAAAGTAAATAAATATTAAGACTCGAATAAGTGTTATTCTGAGGCAAAAGCAAAATTGTTGAGTAATGCTCGGATACTAAATAAAATTTAGATAAAATGCGCTCGATCTCTTAAAAATAATTTTATTTATATGGCAAAGCCTTCCTTGAGAGCTTCTGTAGAAGGATTAAACACGGCAAAGCAAAAGCTAAAAATTGTTGACATAACCCAGAAGAAATTAGGCGAAGAAATTGGATGCAGTCGCCAGCCATTAACTAATTTTTTTAAAGGAGAAGCGATTTCTCAAGAGTTATTTATCAAAATTTGCGATCGCCTGAACTTAGATTGGCAGATCATAGCTGGTTTAAAAACGTCGGTTACAGCACAGAAAAATAGGATTTACTCAAGCCTAGATCGAGATCGGATAGTTTCTGAATTACCGAGCGACTCTTACGATCTAACACAGTTTAGTTTCTCAGCAGTTACTCAACCAGAGGGGAATCTTGATGACTTAGTGGCTAAGTTGCGATCGCAAGTTCGTCCTAGTATCCAAGAACAATGCGGGACTATGCGAATTCTAGATATGTCTCATCCTGTAGAGATTAATGACATCTATACCAATGTCAATATTTTAGAAAAAATTACGGGACGCAGACATAAAAGATTAGAGCAGCTTTTAAGCAAATGCGAATCGGAAGATTTTGAACGCTTCGGTTTGGGGAATGTCGAGTCAGAGAAAATTTCGGGCTTAGAAGCAGTTAAGAAGTATCAAAAGCTGATTATATTAGGTAAGCCAGGGGCAGGGAAAACCACTTTTCTCAAACATTTAGCAGTACAGTGTGTTCAAGGAAATTTTGAAGTCGAACGAGTTCCTATATTTGTTAATCTCAAGAGCTTTGCCGAATCAGCAAATAAGCCTAGTTTATTAGAGTATATTGCCGCAGAAGTAGCCAGCTATACTCCTACTGTCAATCTAACAGAGACATATAGCCAAGATTTTGCTGCTGTTTTGCAGATGGGAAAAGGATTGATTTTGTTGGATGGTTTGGATGAAGTTAGATCTGAGGATAGCGAACGTCTAATTAAAGAAATTAGAGAGTTTTCACAACAGTTTCGCCACAATCATTTTGCCATTACCTGTCGTATTGCAGCCTGGGAATATACCTTTGAGAAATTTACTGAGGTAGAAGTAGCAGATTTCGATCGCACCCAGGTAAAAGCATTTGCTCGACAGTGGTTTAAAAATAAACAAGTTTCAGTTGAGGTATTTTGGCGACATTTAACCGAAAATTCTCGTTTAGAGCAGCTTACCGCTAGCCCACTACTGCTGACTTTAGTTTGCTTGGCTTTTGAAGAATCGGGATATTTTCCCGACAGTCGCTCGGAACTTTACAAAGAAGGTATTGATGCGCTGTTAAAAAAATGGGATGCCAAGCGGGGAATACAGCGCGATCGCGTCTACAAAAAGCTATCGCAACAGCGCAAAGAAGATTAGCTGTCTCGGCTAGCATTGACTACTTTTAAACAAAAAATCTATTTTTTTAAACAACTTTATGCCGAACAATTTATTGCTGACTATATTCGTAACCTGCCCCACGCTAATTCCGAACCAGAAGAACTTCAGTTGGATAGTGAAGCGATTTTAAAATCTATTGAAGCGCAGCATGGTTTATTAATTGAACGAGCCAAAGGGATTTATTCTTTTTCTCATCTAACCTTTCACGAATACTTTTGCGCCAGAGAAATTGTCTTTAACAGTAATTCTTTAGCAGCAAGCTTAAAAGAGCTAATGAGCCATGTCAGCGATCGCCGTTGGCGGGAAGTATTTCTTTTAACGGCTGAGATGTTGAGGGATGCGTCTCTATTGCTGTTACCAATTAAAAAATATCTGGATAATTTAGCTAAAAGTTCGCCCGATCTGGCTCAATTTCTCCAAGACATAAGCGATCGCGCTCAAGAATTAGATTCAGACATTAAGCCTGCTGCGCTACGTGCTTTTTATTATGATGTTGACTTTGAAATTGATGAAAACCGTACTGTGGCACTAAAATTAGACCGTAGAGCTAATTATTTAGTCTCTGCTAGCTTCTTTACTCGCGTACTCGAAGAAACCGATCTCTTAGAGGGAATTAAAATATCTCAACAGCACGATGCGGATGCTTCTCAACCCCAAAAAATCTTAGCAGCTAAATCTGCTAATCGGGTAATGGCGATCGCGATCGAGATTGCCTTGAGTTCGGAAAAATTAGCCCGATCCGAACGCCAAAAATTATCTGCTTTGACTAAAACAAAACAAATTACTAGTGACGATGAAACCACCAAAGAAATTGCCGATCGAGCCAGATCTAGAGCTAAAACTCGCCATCATATCGGCAATAATAAAACATTGACCCTTAAAGAGCAGAAATTAAGACGCGATTATTATTATGTAACTTTACTATTAGTAGAATGTCTCTACAGTGATGGATGTATGCTCGATCCACACCATCGCCAAAAAATAAATGATAATCTGTTTTTACCTCCAGCCCAATCTCAATCCAAATAGCCCATGGGTTTACAAGTCTACTCAATACAGCCTAATCTCTTACATAATTTAGCTGGCGATCGCCCTGCTACCCTAAAAACTTGGCAAAAAAATTCTTTAGAACTTACTGCCGAGGGGACTCATTTTGGGTTTGTATATCAAGGACATCCGACTCTGTTTAGAGAGAATGGTGAAAACTATCGCCTCCACCCAAGAATGTATTTTTCTCTACCTGGTAGCGGTTTAATTAAAGGACTAAATTCTTCAGGCATAATCATTCACTGTCCTCAACATAAAGGAATGTTTACCTTAGGTGGTGCGATCGAAGATCGAGGTAGATTTGCGTATATTGACGGAGGTACAAACAGCCTGTTAATTCCGCCTTTGATGTTAGGCGATCCCTGCCTCAATGCGATGTACTTTCCTCCAGGTATCGATCAGACTTTTCATACTCATCCTAGCGATCGCATCTGTATTATTGTGAAAGGTGAGTGCGAAATAGAAACGGAGGAAGCAATTCGCACTTTGCACGGGGGCGATATTTTTGCGATTGCTGCAAATTATCCTCATAAGTTTCGTACCCATTCTGAGGATCTAACGATAGTGATATTTCATCCTGACAGCGATATCGGTTTTACCCATTCTAGCAATCCGATGTTGGAAAGAACTATAGTTGATGGCAATAAAGCATCAAACATACCTCAGATACAAACAAAACTAGACTAAATTGTCATGCTCGAGCTTGTTATAAGCTTGTAACGCTTAGTTCAGTCTGCGAATACTAAACAATATTAATTGCTTCAATTAATTAGCCATATTCGCTATTTTTAAAAGGAAGAAAGAGTGGTTTAGCGATGGTTCGAGTACCTGGGTTTCGATTGGTGCTTGCAAACAAAATGATGGCAATTGCTAGTGTTAAATAATACAAAACTATTAGGGAACTTTTTGTATTTTTAAGGCGATCGCGCTTGTATAAATTATAAATTACTATGTAACTCAAGAAATAGTCGCAGCATATAGAATCATGAGTGTTCCTAATCTTACATTAACTGTTGAATGCAACACCATAACATTAATCTGTTTTCAACAACATTAAAAGCTGTTGCAATGCTGGTATGGCTACGATCGAACGCCAAGCTGCTGCAAATTCTAACTTGAGCGATAAATTCTTAATTGGTTTGCAAACAACATCGCTGCTAATTGATGTTTGTAAACCTGCTGGAATAAAAGTAACCCCCATTCCAGCAGCAACTAGACAAATTCGAGTCTGATAGCTATTTACTTCTTTGACAATGTGAGGTGTAAACTTAGCCTGACGACACAACTTAAAAAATTCATCATACAAAAATGGTCCTTCCGAACGCGGATGAAAGAGAAAAGACTCTTGAGCCAAATCTTTGAGAGATAAAAATTCTTTTGGACATAGAAAATGCCTTTCGGGCAATACGACCACAATTTCTTCCGATAAAAGCGGATAAAGCTCTAATCCACGAGCATCAATCGGAGGATGTAAAAACCCTAGATTTATTTCACCCTGATTTAATGCAGTAACCTGTGCTTCTGTGGAAAGTTCTAACATTTCTACTTCTACTTGAGGATAGTGCGATCGAAAACGCCGAATTAGCTCTGGTAAGATTGTGTAAGTAGCTGTCGGGGTAAATCCAATCGTCAATTGCCCAACCTCACCCATAGCAGTACGTTTTGCCAGTCTAATAGCTTCTTCTGCTTGGCGTAAAAGCTGTTGGGCTTGTACCAAAAAAACCTCGCCAGCTTTGGTTAGTTTAACCATGCGTTTGGTACGAACAAACAACTGAACGCCAATATTTTCTTCTAGAACCCGAATCTGCTTACTTAAAGCAGGTTGAGTAATATCTAATCTTTCTGCTGCTTTACCAAAGTGTAGTTCTTGGGCAACTGTTACAAAGTATCGTAGCTGTCGAAATTCCATTTAATAACTTTTAGTTATTAAAATAGCATCAAAAATGACTTGGACAAACAGCTTTTACTTGTTTTACTCTCGATGTAGAAGCTTTTTGGAAAATAAAATTAGCAATGAGTCAGAATAATCAATCTAACTTAACTGAAGTTCACACCGTAGATAATTTACCTGGCAACATTAGCGAGCTTTATGTCTTTGGCGATTTACTTTCAGACACTGGCAATTTATTCGAGATTACAGAGGAGGCTTTTGGTCAAGGGTTTCCGCAAGAGCCATTTTTTGAGGGACGCTATGCTAATGGCGAGCTTTGGGTTGAAGGATTGGCATCTGAATTAGGAGTTCCTTATAATTTCGACACTAATTTTGCCTCAATAGGCTCAACTACAGGATTAGATAATGTCGGTAATCCTTTTGAACCAGATGATGTTGTCGAACAACTTGGCTTACCAGGGACACTGGGGCAGGTTGACAATTTTATCGCTACAACTCCCAATTTAGATCCTAATGGACTATACACAGTCTGGGCGGGAGCTTACGATCTCGGTCTGGGAATAACCGATCCCACAGAACCAGTAAACAATATTATTACGTCGGTGGAAAATCTGGCTGATGCGGGAGCAAAGAATATTTTAATTCCTAACCTTCCCGATTTTGATCGATTTCCAGGCGCACAAGATCTTTCCAATGCAGAGAATCAGGGTAAAATTATTGAAAATTGGAATGCTAATCTATCCCAGGAATTAGATGAATTAGATGAAACATTGGGTTCTGATGTCAATATTATTGAGCTAGATACTAATGCTTTATTCGATGAGATCCTTAGCGACTCTGCACAGTTCGGCTTCACCAATGCTAGCGATCGCTTCATCTCTACCTCTACGGATGATTCAGGTATTGTATACGAAGAGACTAATCCAGGGGCAGCTCCAGACGATTATGTCTTTTTTGGCGGTACTGTACCTGACGTTCTCGCCCAACCTAGTGCAGCCACTCACGAAATTATTGCCGAGTTTGCGCTTTCGGCTTTAGCCAGTGACGGAATTGAAACTACTGAACAGTTAGGTACGGCCAACGACGATACGATTATCGGCTTTGATGATTCCAATAACATTCGTGGGCTTGCTGGTAACGATCGCATTGAAGGTAGAGGTAATGCAGATATTATTTTAGGTGGAGTGGGAGATGACACCATCCAAGGTGATGCTGGACATGACTATCTTTTAGGTGGTTCGGGCAACGATGTTTTAGTTGGTGGGGAAGGGGACGACATCCTTAACGGAGGAGCAAACCATAATTCTTTGCAGGGAAATGAAGGTCAGGATCTGTTTGTGCTTAACTTTAATGGATTTAGCATGATTGAAGATTTCCATCAAGGTCAAGACCAGCTAGATTTAGCTGGTTCTTTAGTTTTCGACGATCTAGATATAGTTCAACAGGGTAGCGATACAGGGATTTATTTAGATGATACCGAGCTGGCAAGGTTGTCTAATTTTGAAGCGGATTCATTAAGTATTGCTGATTTTAGCTAGATAATTTTAATTAATGATATTTAAAGCGTGAAACATAGATTACAAGATGAAGCGTTTGTCAATTTTCTAGGTATTAAAAACTTTCTGGTTTATCAGGTTGGTAAAAAGATTATTTCTTGGCTAGAAAATATTATTGCGCGTTATTCATTAGTAGAAAATACGCAGTTTTTCGATCCTAAAAAATTTGCTTGGACAAGAGAGTTAGAAAGTAACAGGCAGATTATTAGAAAAGAGTTAGATGCAATTCTAAAATTTTACGAGCAGTTACCTAGTTTGCACGATATTTCTCAAATAGATTATGACTTAAGCCACGATCGCCTGTGGAAAACTTATTTCTTATATGGTTATGGCATCAAAATGCAGCAAAACTGTCACTACTGCCCCGCAACAACTCAGTTAATTGAAAATGTTCCTGGGATGAAGACCGCTTTTTTTTCAATTTTATTACCAGGAAAGCATATTCCCGAACATCGAGGTCCATACAAAGGAGTTTTACGTTATCAATTAGCTTTGAAAGTTCCACAGGATCGAAAAAATTGCCGTATTCGTGTATGTAATGAATTTGCTTGTTGGTCAGTAGGAAAAAGTATGATGTTTGATGATTCTTTTCCTCATGAAATTTGGAATTTAACGGATGAAATCAGGGTTATATTATTCATGGATATTGTTAGACCATGTAGATTTCCTGTTTCCTTACTCAACCATCTTTTACTATATCTAATTCGTTGGTCGCCCTTCATTCGGGATGCTCACAGGAATCAAAAAAAATGGGATAAGCGTATAGAAGAAATATTTCAAAATCGGATTGATGACACGCTTCAGTAAGAAGTGAATTTGCTAATATTTTCAATCGAGATTGAATTTTATGAAAGAAAACAAATCTAGTCAAAAAACTTGGTTTATCGCTCCTAAAACCCTAATTTATCTATCTAGAGGCATTTTAGGTTTAGTTTTTCCTATTTCTGTCTTGGCGCGTCTGTTTTATCCTCAAATTGTAGCAGCAGCCAACTTTCCTGATGAAGCACAAGCATGGCTAAATACAATGACAGCAACGGGATATCTACAAACTTTACTCTATGCAACTGAATTTTTGACGGGTATTGCCATCCTAGCTGGTGTATTTGTGCCACTGGCTTTAACTGCGCTGGCACCTATTATTTTTAATATTGCCTTATTTCATTTCTTTCTCGACTCTAGACCAGAGCGTCTTCTACTGGTGCTGTTAATCGCCACCGCGTATTTAATCCTGGCTTACCATCATCGTGCTGCATTTGAGCCATTATTCAATCGAGTTGAGCCGACTCGGTTTCCTCTTATCAAAGGCTTTTCGCTCTGTTTTGGCATTCAAATCATGATGAGCTTGGTATTTATTGTGGCTGGCGCTGCCAAGCTAATTATTCCCGAACAGCTTAACGTGGGAAATCTTTTGATTGATGGCATGAAAGCAACTGGCTATCTTTATACCTTACTCGGTATTACTGAAGTTATTGCGGGTCTAGCACTATTAAGCGATCGCAAATACAGTATTCCAGTTTTAGAAAAAGCTATCGTTGTTACTATAGCCTGGACATTGCCTGACATCATTTAAAATAAAAATGCATTTTAAGTAGCTTCTAAATAACTTTAGAGTAGCCTGCATCAAAATTATGGCAAATCAGCTTTTACGAAGAACTGCGCTGCATCAAGATATCTGTAATAATTGAACGAGTTGTACACAATACTGAAACTAGATTTTTTTAAGTTAGGACTTACGCAAGAATCATTTTGAGGGAAGGATTTTCAAGTTGTTGAATTAA
>CAKZYI010000406.1 GCA_937884735.1 uncultured Pleurocapsa sp. | reverse complement strand
AGTCGCAAACAACCAGAAGCCTTAACAGCCAAAGGTCAAGCTGAGATATTAATAATTAGTCATTAGTCATTAGTCATTAGTCAATAGTCATTAGTTATTAGTAATGTCACAATACGCCTCAAAAAAAACCGCCCCTCTACAGTATTTCTTTAGGTCGATTAACTCCGAGGCAGGAAGAGTTACTCGTGGTTGGGGAACAACACCAATAATGGTAGGAATCATAATTTTATTTGGTTTATTCCTGCTAATTATGACCCAAATCGTTAATTCCTCAATAATGCTTCAGGGAATGGACGTAGATTGGACGAGCCTTAATTAAGTAACAAGTCAAAAGTCAAAAGTTAAATGCCACCACAATATTTTGCCTATGGTGAGGGGCAGTTTGCCTCCACCGCTACGGGAATTGCTTCTGGATTGCTGGCACTGGCTATACTCCTAATACTTTTTGGGATTTATGCCAGTAAAACCTATCCAGATAACCGTAACTAAATTACTTCAAGACAACATAAACAATTAAAAATTAGGAGAAAAATCATGAGTATGGTTGCAGAATTGATCCTCAATGCTGATAGTGAAGCCCGTTATCTTGGTCCCAAAGAAATACATATCTTTCAAGACTTCCTCAAAACAGGAGAGCAACGGATGAGAATTGCCAGATTCTTAGCCGAAAATGAATCCAGAATTGTCCAAAATGGTACTAACAAATTCTGGGAACGTTGTCCTGTTACCCCTAGTAATAGCGGTGTCGAGCGCAAGACTAATTCATGTATGCGCGATCAGGGTTGGTATGTGCGCCTAATTGCCTATTCAATTATGGCAGGCAGCGAAAAACCATTAGAGGAAATTGGCACTATCGGTATTAAAGAGATGTATAACTCCCTAGAAATACCAATTCGTAATATTGCCGAATGTATGCAATGTCTCAAAGAAGAAGCTGTATCAATGATGAATGAGGAAGACGCTGCTGAAGTGGCACCCTATTTTGACTTTATTATTCAATCCCTTTCTTAATGGTCATTGGTCATTGCGAGACAGTTGCGTTGCGAGGCAAAGCGGTTGAGGGGTTCCCCCGATATAGCTATTGCCGAGGGTGCAGGGGTTCCCCCCGTTGAGCAAACTGTCGAGGGTGGTCATTAGTTACTAAAGACAAAGGACAAATAACAAATAACAAACAACAAAGAAATAAAATCATGCAAGACCTTATTACTTCCACAATCAATACTTTCGATGTTCGCGCCCAGTATCCCGATAGCGACGCTATGAATAAGCTGGAGGAGTATTTTAGAAGTGGCGATTTGCGGGCAAAAGCTTCTTTGGCGATTAGTGCTAATGCTAAATCTATCATTACTAAAGCAGTCGCTAAGTCTTTGATGTATACCGACATCACTGCACCAGGAGGCAATATGTATACCTGTCGTCGCTATGCGGCTTGTATTCGTGACTTAGAATACTTCCTGCGCTATGCTACCTATGCGATGCTAGCTGGCGATCCTTCAATTCTTGACGAACGTATTCTCAATGGTTTGCGAGAAACCTATAACTCTTTGGGAGTACCTATCGGCGGTACAATTCGAGCCGTTCAAGCCATGAAAGATGTAACTGCTGATTTAGTGGGTGCTGATGCTGGTAAAGAAATGGGCGTTTACTTTGACTATATCTGTTCTGGCTTGAGTTGAAACGTTAGGACAATAAGCAGGGTGGGGTAATACTCACCTTGCAACCCCGAACTAATGACTAATGACTAATAACTAGCGACTAACAAAATGAGCATTATTACCCGTTCTATTAAAAGTGCAGATCGTCAAGCACGTTATTTGAATCATGGAGAATTACAGGCTATTGAAAGTTTTTATAAAAGTGGAGAAGATCGTCTACGCCTAGCTCAAATTTTGGTGGCGAATGAAGCTGAAATTGTAAATAAAGGCAGTCAGAGATTCTGGCAGAGATACCCCAATACTCCTAGTAATACTGGCAATCCTACTTTTAGAGCTTCATGTATGCGAGATCAAAGTTGGTATCTAAGATTAATTACTTATGCGATCGCTTTAGAAGACACCGAACCAATCGATCGCTCTGGCATTAAAGGTGTAAAAGAAATGTACGAGTCTTTAGAAATTCCTCTCAAAAACCTAGCTGAATGTATGCGTTGCTTGAAAGAAGTAACTGTAGAAATGCTCAGTTTGGAAGATGCTGCTGCGATCGCTCCCTATTTCGATCATATCATTCAAGGATTTGGTCGTTAGTTATTAGTCATTGGTCATTGGTCATTGGTCATTGGTCATTGCGAGACAGTTGCGTTGCGAGGCAAAGCGGTTGAGGGGTTCCCCCGATATAGCTATTGCCGAGGATGCCGGGGCTCCCCCCGTTGCGAGACACCCTCAGCAGTCGCTCATGGGGGAAACCCCCAAGACCGCGCTGCTTCGCAAAACCGTTGCGGAGGTTCCCTCCGTTGTCCTAAAGGATACCGCTTCGCATAAGGTTATTGTCGAGGGCGAGCAAACTGTCGAGGGTGGTCATTCCTTACTAAAGACAAAGGACAAAGAACAAAAAACAAACAATAAAAGGTTAAATAAATGAATGTTAATACTGGTGGTGGAAGTCCCGTTGTTAATCCGCAGCAATATCAAACCACACCTCTTTCTGTAATATCTCAGACAGAACAACAAGATCGCTATCCCAAACAAAGCGAACTCAATCGACTAGCTAGCTATTTTGATTCTGGTGCGAAGTTATTAGAAATTGTTGATATTATCAATCAAAACGCCAATGAGATTGTAGCTGCTGGGGGCGATCGCATTTTCTTTGGTGGTAATTGCATGGACTATTTGGAAAAGCCCCAAGAATTAATCGATTTACCTGGCTATGTAAGACCAACAACTATTTCTAGTGCTGCGGTTGCTAAGGCAAATGCTATTCAAAATCAAAATAAAATCGAGACTGCTCCTGATGTTGAGGTTTACCCCAAAGTTAAGACTTTCCCTGAATTTCCATCTTTAATAAAAGGTCGTACTTTCAACTTTGTCGAACTGTTAATGGAAACGGTTTATCGACTCCAATCAACGGGTAAAGAACCCCTGCCAGGAGGATTTAAGCCGATTAATATTTCTCGTTATGGCGAGAGACGGATGAAGCGATCGATGCGAGACTTGGGTTGGTTTCTGCGCTAAATTACCTACGGGATTGTAGCTGACGATCCGAGTATTTTGGTCGTAAATGCTAGAGGTTTGCGGGGTGTAATTCCTGAAGATGTTACTGTCGCTACTGTAGTTGCATTGAAAGAGATGTGCTGGAAGGCTTTATCTTATTTTCCCGATGATAAACCTGCACAAGATATAGTCAAATACTATTTTTATGTCTTGATTCAAGAATACGAAGTAGAAAAACCTGCTGCCAAGCTTCGAGAAGGCGTGTCTAACGATCAGCAGGGATTAGAGCTACCTCAAAGTTATTCCCTAGCAGCAGAATCACGACCTAAATTTGTGATGAAATCCAATGCTTTAGCCAGCCAGAAGCAGGCTGTAGTTAAAGCAGCTTATCGACAAGTGTTTGAAAGCGATATCAATCGCGCCTATGGCATCACTTTTAAGCAATTGGAATCTCAGGTTATTGGTGGCAACATTTCTGTCAAGGAGTTTATCCGCAGCTTGGGTAAAACTCGTCTCTATCGCCGACTGTTTTACGAGCCATATAATATTTCTAGAATTATTGAATTAGCTTTTCGTCACTTTTTGGGAAGGGGTTTAAGTTCTATCGAAGAGTTTCAAGATTATTTTGAGCTTATTTCTAATAGTGGTTTATCCGCTTTGATTGATACTTTAGTAGATTCTACCGAATACGCTGACTATTTTGGAGAAGAAACCGTTCCCTATCTACGAGGTTTGGGTCAAGAAGCCCAAGAATGCCGCAACTGGGGGGCGCAGCTAAATCTTTTCAAATACAGTACTTCGGTGCGGAAAGTTCCCCAATTTATCACAATGTTTGGCAACTATCAGCAGCCTTTGCCCAATCAACATCCTTATGGTGTGGGTAACGATCCAATTGAAACCCAGTTTGGTACAGTTTTCAAAAGCGAAACTTACAATCCCTATATTCAACCTACAGCCTTTAGTAAAGATAATCATCGTCTGCTGATCGATTCTGGTTCTAGATTTCAAAATGTAACTAATAAGCCTTCAAAAGCGATCGCTCTTAAGCTAAACAATAGCAATAGCGAACATCGATCCAGAAATGTCAATCTTGCTAATCATTCTCCTGAAGTCATAATCAGAGGAGCTTATCGACAGGTTTTGGGACAAGAGCCTTATTCTGGGCAACATTTATCAGCAGCGGAAACCAAGCTCAGAAACGGCGAAATTAGCGTCCGAGAATTTGTCCGTCAGCTAGCTAAATCATCTTTATTTCGTAATTTATATTGGGATAATCTCTACATTACCAAAGCGATCGAGTGTATCCATCGACGTTTGCTAGGTCGTCCTACCTATGGACGTGCAGAAATCAATCAATATTACGATCTTTGCTCTAAAAAAGGCTTTTACGCCCTTGTTGATGAAATCTTAGATAGTAATGAATACCTAGAAGTTTATGGGGAAGATACTGTTCCTTACGAACGCTATGTTACACCGCGGGGTTGGGCAATGCGATCGCTTTCCCAACCCAGCAACTGGGCGCAAGCTCAACTAGATCGTAAAGCTTCTGCGGGGGAAGTTGTAGCCCAAAAAATTAGGGATGATTGCCAAAGATTGTCTCGCCTTAATTCTCATAATGGTCGTGCTACCCACAAACCAACTTTAGATAGCAAAGATCTTAAAGATACCAAAGTATTAGAAATTCAAGAAAAAGCGATGCCTTCGGCTAGCTCCGCAATCGCTCCAGACAATAACAATGATCTTCATGAAAAACTGCCTGACCAACCAGAAACTCCTCTCCAAGAAGAAACTAGAGAAAAACTAACAACTAACGACTAACAACTAATAACTAACAAAATGAGTATAGTTAAACAACTGATTATTAACGCCGATGAAGAACTTCGCTATCCTAACCTGAGCGAAATTAATCAGCTTCAAAATTTCTGTCAAACGGGAGAAAATAGAATTCGGATCGCCAGAATCTTGGCTGACAATGAAACTAGGCTAGTACTAAGAGGTTCGCGCAAATTCTGGAAACGCCGCCCCGTGACTCCTAGCAACAGCGGAAATTTGAGAAAAACTAACTCTTGTCAGCGAGATCAAGGTTGGTATATTCGTTTGATTGCTTATTGTGTTCTAGCTGGTAATAATCAGCCTTTGGATGAAATAGGCATAGAAGGCATGAGAGAAATGTATCAATCTTTAGGTATTCCTTTGGGAAACTGGGTCGAAGCCTTAATCTGCCTAAAAGAAGAAGCGATCGCTTTGTTAAGTAGTGAAGATGTGCCAGAGGTTATTCCTTATTTTGACCATATCATTCAAGCCCTAATTAATCCAGGCCCGCCTTACATAATCAATAATGGGTCGGTGGAATATTAATTTTGCCACTCAAAGTTGTTCTATCCTTTTTTACTCCAAACCAGAACATCCGTTAGATTTTTTTCCTCTTGTTTGTCCCACTTTATTTTCTGTTCCACTCAGACTTTTTTAGTAAGCCCTAATTAGCTATTAGCCAAAACTAGAGCATCAGACCATACCTCGTGTATGTGAGAATCGCTATTATTACTAAATAAAATTTAACTTTGAGAAGGCAAATTGTGAGGCTGATGTAAAAAATGGACTCTATTTTTGCCTGCTTTTTTAGCACGATACAATTCAAGATCCGCAGCTTCAATTAATTCTTCCAATTTATTAATAGACCCTGTTACAGATGCCAATCCAATAGAAACAGTGATAGATCTACACAATTCTGGATAAGACTTAGGAGTACAAACTGTATTTATGGTGTAGCAAATACGTTGAGCTAAATTAAACGCTTCGTCGAGATTAGAATTAACTAAGACAACAAACTCTTCTCCGCCATATCGAGCTACCAAATCATAATCTCTGGTAATATGCTTTAATTCTTTGGCAAAACATCTCAGGGCTACATTACCAGCCTGATGTCCAAACTTATCATTGTAAGCTTTAAAATTGTCTATATCTAGCATCATGATACTGAGGGGTGACTTACTTCTTTTTGCTTCTAAAAACTTTTGTTTTCCTGATTGGCAAAAAAAGGCATAGTTATAAAGCCCAGTCAAAATATCTCTAAATGCTTTTCGATGCAGTCTAGAGATTTCATATTGTTCTGATTGTTTGAACAAGAATAAAGCAACTCCAAGACAGATTACAAAACTACTTTTGGCTAAATCTTTCAAAACTTCAAGAAACTCATATTTGCCAGAAACATTACTAACAATTAGTACTTCCGCCGTCGCAAACATAACAATTCCTATCAGAAAAAAACTAATTGCTTTTTTCTGCAGGCTAAACTCCAAATTATTTAAGAATGATAATCCTAATAAAAGAATAGATATAGAAGCTAGAACATTGAAGATCTCTAAATAATTCCCAACCAACGAGGCGATAAACATTAATCATAAGCGATCGCTCTTTTGCTAATCGCAATAATTTTCACCTTATGATAGTACAAATCTATTATTATGAATCTAGAATAATTCTAAATAATTATCTACTTTTAAATCATTACTTCAATTTTCTTCATCAAAGTAATGATTGTAAATTACTTTCTGCTCAATTTAGAAGCCGTTTTAAATTTATACACTTCATAAAGAAGTAGACTTCCAGCAACTCCTAAGTTCAAAGAATCTGATTTACCCACCATGGGAATACGGATTAAATGATGGCATAAATCCTGCTGATTTTTACTTAAGCCTTTTCTCTCTTCGCCTAAAAATAATATTGTCGAGGAAGGATATCTAAAATGATGAAAATCAATAATTCCTTCAGGGGAAGCTCCAACTACCTGACAATTATGACGGCGTATCCAATGGGCGAGAGAGTTATGAGTAGTACGGATTATTTGTTGATGAAACAACGCTCCCATAGTTGCTCTAATCACATTAGGGGCATAAGGATCGATATTTTTCCCGATCAGAATAAAACCATTACCACCAATAGCCTCAGAAGAGCGAATTAAAGTTCCTAGGTTTCCTGGCGATCGCACTTTTTCTAATGCAGTCCAACATAATCCTTTTTGAGGAGATACTTGATGCAGCTTTGTCCAACGTTGATGCACTATGGCTGCTACACCAGAAGCCTTTTGGGTATGAGAGATTTTTCTAAATTCTTCAGGAGTTAATTTAATCGTTTTGATTCCAATGCGTCGCAATTTGCGAATTAATTGACGTGCAGGAGGAACAATTAAAAGTTTTTCACTGTATAAAATAGTTGCAATCTTAAAACTGCTTTCTACCACTTGAATAAAATTTCGCACACCTT
>CAKZYI010000405.1 GCA_937884735.1 uncultured Pleurocapsa sp. | reverse complement strand
AAATACTGAGAGACATAATATCATATTAAGGAATATAAATATTCATGAAGCAACGTGGAGTAGCAGTCTGGTTTACAGGATTTAGTGGTGCAGGCAAGAGTACTATCGCTGATGCTTTAACTGAAAAATTGAAATCTGAAGGATATCAGCTAGAAGTTCTAGATGGTGATGAAATCCGAGAAAACCTCACCAAAGACTTAGGTTTCTCCAAAGAAGATAGAGATACTAATATTCGTCGTATTGGATTTGTAGCCAAGCTTTTAGCTAGAAACGGAGTAATTGTTCTAGTTCCTGTTATTTCCCCTTATCGTGCCATTAGAGATGAGATGAGAGCTAACATTGACGGGGTTGTAGAAGTTTTTGTCAATGCGCCCATATCGGTGTGTGAAGAACGTGATGTGAAAGGGCTTTATAAGCAAGTAAGAGCTGGTAAAATCAAGCAGTTTACTGGTATTGACGACCCCTATGAACCTCCTACTAATCCTGAAATAGAATGTCGCACAGACCTCGAAGAATTATCCGAGAGTGTAGATAAAATATTCAATAAGCTAAAGGAATTAGAATATATTTCTTAGAATTAAAACAGTTTCCTCGGCGATCGCAATTAGCACAACTAGAATGTAAAGCTCTTATGTAACGCTCTCCGTAGCTTTGACTATTTTCCATGATGATTCAAAGGAAAAGCGGAGAGCGATAGCTTTGTCAAGCCTCACCACTAAACCTTGAGGGTCTAAATGTTGCACAATAGTCTACTAGTGTATTCGCCTAACATCATTCATGATTTTAAAGCTGTCGAGCTTGTTTATCATTATATTTGACCATTAGCTATGGAAACAACAGGATACGATCGACCCATACCATTTAAAGAGAGTCAAATTATCTGTTTAGAATACGATACTACTCGTCTTTATGGAGAGGTAATTCAACTGATTTTAGATCGAGGTATGTGTTGGTTTCGACCGATTTGTATGACTATTTCTAATGCTGAATCAGATTTAGATTCAGAGCAATACAGTCTAATTCATTTGCGATCGGGTTCGGATTTACTGTGGCCAACAACCCTGTTTCGTCCTGCTTTAGATACGGAAGTTATATCTTTACTAGTAGACGTAGATGACAATAATAAGCTTAAACAAGACAAGAATTCATGTCGTCAACATCTCAATCAATTCGTTCGGCAAGTTTGGGCAGCTAACCAAGATAAGTTTTAAATATCAAAATCGCTTTTTAGATTACAATTACTTTCCATACAACTACTTGAGTAGAGATTTCTTCTAGTTCTTTACCTTTGTACCATAGGGTTGTTGTCAATTAGAAATATCAAAAATTAATAATTCAGTAAATTTCATTACTAACTTTTTAACAAAATTCAATCATAATTAAATTTATGTTAATTGGTCGTACACACCTAGACAAATGAAAAGCTTATGTAAAGATTTCAGTGATTGTCCCGATATACAACCGCCTGAAATTGACTATAAAGGTATAAAGTTTGATCTGGATTTGAAGCGAATTACAAATTTGCTCATAGCTCGTGTCGAGCTTTAAAAATTGTAATTTAAAGCACAATTGGCTTGAAGAAATTATGATTTCCACTAAAATTTAGCAATGCTTTATCTTTTCATCAAGATTTCGTAAAGTCAGTATGGAAAAGTGGATCTCCGTAGTTTAACGGACTATTCTTAGACAATAAAACCAATTCATTAGATAAATACCTACAAGTAAAGCGAGAAGCTAAACAAATGACAAGCACAAAATTATGTACCGAATTTACAACTTTCAGCCCAGAGGGTTTTTTGAGCGCGGCGAACGCCGCTGAATTTTTAGAACGTTTGACAGTTGAAGTACGATCCTCAGTAAACTCTGCTTTGTTGGTTAATATGGAAGCCGTAGAATTTATGGATAGTGCGGGTTTAATGGCTTTGATTAAAGCTTTTCGTTTAGCTGAGAGTCTAGGACGCAGATTTGGAATTTGCTCTCTTGCACCTTCTGTCCGCATTATGTTTGAACTAACTCAGCTAGATAAGGCATTTGAGATTTTTGAAGATCTAAATGCTTTCCAAGCAACGGTCGATCGATAAGGGTTGATTTTTATCAAACTTGTAAATGCTAAATGTAACAGTACTAAAGTGTTATTTGAACAACAAGCTCGTCAAGAATTAACTTTTGAATAACAGTTACTCTTAAATATTGTTTTTATGATTAATATGTGCTTGAGTTAGGCTCAAAGCGGATAGTCAAAGACATCACACAACAATCAACAATTAAAGTCAATTTTAAACAAAACGGTTAGTTACTTTGCCAATTATTTTTTCTGGATCGACCGTACCCCAATGGCGACTATCTGTACTAGCTTCTGGGTTATCACCCGCTAAAAAGTAACTTCCATCTATTGCCACCTCTGTGATTCTCTTAACGATAGTAAGTTGAGTGTTATGGGGGTGGTTTATTAGTACAACATCATTTATTTGAGGTTGAAGTTTGCAGTAAGCATCAGGATTTATTAGTATTTCTTCGCCTTGCTGCAATAAAGGCAGCATTGATTGTCCTACAACCTTAAAGCGTTTTCTTTTCCCAATCAAAAGCAAAAATAGGGCTGTTAAATTGGTTGGAGGCAATTCAAGAGTCATTTTATCAAAAGAGAAAAATAATAAATAATTGAATTAATTAAATTAATTTTTACATTTTTTATGTCTACAAAAGCCATGTGATGAATTAACGTTTATCATGCGAGGTAGACTTTTGAGGCATCGTACTTAGTAATGATCTGCAACAGATTTTCTTGTGTTTGGCAAAAACTATATAAAGTTAGCAGATACATATTATTATTTCTATTTTGTTTTGCTTTGGTGGTGGGATGCAATAATACCTCTCCACAAAGCAGTAGCGTTAATACTTCTCAACGTATCTCTGTAGGAACAACCCTCAAGCCTCGTACTCTAGATCCAGCAGATAATTATGAATTGGCAGGATTAAATATTATCTACAACGTTGGAGAAAGTCTCTATACTTACAAAGTAGGAACAACCGAAATAGAACCATTGCTAGCGACAGCAATGCCAGAAATTAGCGATGATGGTTCGATCTACACCATACCCATACGCGAAGGGGTCACTTTTCATGACGGTACGGCTTTTAACGCCGAAGCAATGGCATTTTCTTTGCAACGTTTCATCGAAAATGGCGGAAAACCAGCATTTTTATTAGGAGATGCGATCGCAAAAGTAGAAGCCACGGGAGAATATGAGCTTGAAATTACGCTAAAACAACCCTTTGCAGCCTTTCCTGCCCTACTAGCTTTTCCTGGTGCATGTGCAGTCTCTCCTCAAGCCTACAAAATTGGTGCAGGGGACTTTAATCCCAACATTTTAGTAGGAACAGGTAGATATAAGCTCAATCAGTTTAAGAGTGACTCAATTAGTTTGAATGTCAATGAAAGCTACTGGGGAGAAAAGCCTGCCAATCAGGGAGTAAATGTCCAAGTATACGCAGGAAATTCGGCTAACCTATTCAATAGCTTCAAGACTGGTGCAATAGATGTGGGTTATCAATCCCTCGATCCGCAGCAAATTGAGAGCTTGATTGGTGGTGCAGACAAAAACTGGAAGGTAATTGAAGGTTCGGGCACAGTAGTCAATTATTTGGTTCTCTCTCTACAAAACGAACCAGTTCGCCAACCAGAAGTTCGTCAAGCCGTTGCATCGATCATCAATCGTGCTTTGATAAACCAACGAGTGTTAAAAGAGCAAGCAGAGCCAATTTATAGCTTGATTCCTACTGCGTTTGAAAGTTATCAGGCGACATTTGAAAATATTTACGGCGATGGTAATACAGCCAAAGCAGAAGAGTTGTTAACCAAAGCTGGTTATTCAGCGGAAAATCCTGCCATCATAGAAATTTGGCATCCTTCAGGTTCAATTACTAGAGGTATTGTGGCAGATACGATCAAAGCCTATACAGAACAAGAATTAGGAGGGATGATTCAGTTTATTCCCAATAGTGTAGAATCTGCCTCATTTTTTGGTAATCTCAGCAAAGGAATATATCCCACTGCTTTAGTAGACTGGTATCCAGACTTTCTCGACCCAGACAACTATATCCAGCCTTTTCTCGCCTGTAGTAAGGGTTCTCCCAACACAGGTTGTCAAGAAGGTGCTGCACAAAGTCGGGGTTCTTTTTATATAAAGAAAACCCCAATAAATTGAAACAACCAGAAAGACACCAGCAAGATAATACTTAACGACAGGCATTATTACGAGAAGTTAAAGC
>CAKZYI010000404.1 GCA_937884735.1 uncultured Pleurocapsa sp. | reverse complement strand
GGACGCAATTTTATTTTAATTAAGCATAATCCACAGCAGCAACTTTCTTTATACGATAGACATCAATGGCAGGAGCCTCATATAAACATGATCAGCTGTCAGCATTCAAATCTGCTAAATGTTGATATTGCTAATCAAAATGAGCGTTCTGCCGACTGTTTTGCCCCTGAATTTGTTAAAAGCATTATTGAAATTAATACTGTTCCCGTTAGTAACTTTCAGGAATTAACTACCGAATATCTCGATCTGCTAGAAATTCTCTTAGAAGCAGCCCATCAGCTAGATTTGCGCATCTATCCTCTTTCTACTTATCCTCTCTATACCACGCCAGTAATGAGGAATAAGCCTAATTACCACCTACAGGTACGCACTGTAGGATCGGGGAGATTTGATAATGCTGCTAAATGTACGGGGACGCATATTCATTTAGATCTCCCCGATGGGGTTGTAGACCGCCAGATTGGAATAGCCTACGATTCGACTCCTGAAGCCAGGGAAAGAGTACTTAGTTTTTATAATTTGGCTACGGCATTTGATGCGGCAATTATTGCCCTATCTCGCGCCTGTCCTTTCTATGAGGGTAAAGTAGCGGGGAAAGCAATGCGAACAATTCACTATCGCGGAAGCGAAAGTTTTGCTTGGCAGGGTGTATATACTAATCTCCCGTCTGTGGGTGGTTTGATGCCCTATGCCGAAACCGTAGAAAATCTAACCCAACAGCTATTTAACCGCTATCATAGCTGGCTACAGGCAATGGATCTGGCGGGAGTAGACAGACAAATATTTCTTGATTCTGGTGGGGAATTATTAACCGCAGGTTGGAATCCCGTTCGCCTCAATTCGGTTGGTACAGTAGAGCTAAGAAATTCCGACAGCAATCATCCCCAGGTAATATTAGCGTTAGTAGCTTTAATTTCTGAGGCTGCAAATCGCGTCCGTCGCGAAAACATTACTGTTAGACCAAAGTCAGGCTGTAAGGTGTTTAAGCTACAGGGACAGCAGTTAAATGTACCCGAATTTGAATATTTAAGTAATAACCTGCTATATGCTGCGGTGACAGAAGGAATTAACAATATAGCCGTCAAAGACTATCTTGATTCGATTCTAGAATTTAGCTGCCAAAATAACAGTGAAGTTAGCAGTTATTTATCCCAGTTTAAGACAACCCTAGGAGAATATACCACTACTGAAGCTGAGTTATTGAGTAAGTTCTCTACTACTACAGGCACAATCTCAGAAGCCGATGGCTTGGCTCTAGTCCGTCACTGTTGCGATCGCTTTTTAGAAGAAGTAAATTCGCTTAAATCTGGTCATTTAACCAAAAGTATTTTGACTACCAATTGATTTGTGAAGATAGCTATTAGCTATTATCCAAACTAGTTAACAACTATACTATAGTAATTCGATTTAAAAATGGAGAGTTGCTACTGATAAATGTCCTTAGTCCTAAAGGATACCGTGACCCATATCATTGGTTTTTAGTCATTAGCTATTCTCTAAAATGATTTGAGATTACTATAGCTACTTTAAATAATATTGCATCTCAAGACAGACATTTTAATATTTTTTATTTTCTATTATTAATTAGAAGCGAAAGCTAAATAGCTTTTTATAGACAAAATAACGAGGTTTAAATCATAAAACAATGCAATATCAAACAACAGCAGGATGGTCGCTAATTAGTTCTGGATTTACAACGCTTTTACTTAAAGTTCTTCCTGGAGATTCTCTTTGGTGGGGTATTGCTCTTTTATGTATTGGTATAGGTATATTTTTTGTAAGAAAAAGTGATGTAGCCAACTCTTAGAAAGGATAAGTTTAATCGATAAAACATTACTTGTTCTATCTTTAAAGAAAAAGATTGGTAATCTTAAATAAATAGGGAGGTAAAAGAATAAATTCATTCTTTTACCTCCCCAATTTATTATTTAATTGTGTAGCAATTAAATCCTAAATGCGGTCACGGTCTTTAGGTTCTACTACAATTGTTTCGGAGTTAGTATCATTAACTATTGTTGTTGGTTCGGTTAATTCGTTTCGCGTACCCATAACCTTACCAGTTGTGTTTGGTTCGATTACTCCAGTGCGATCGATATCCCCCATGGTTGTTGTAGATTGGCTGGTATTAACTCGATTGAGCCCAGAAGTTCTGTTGTATGTATCATCATCTATGTCGTTGGCATCGTATACGCCATACTCTTCAATACCGCTGTCTCGAAGAATCTTTTCTGCGCGGCTGATGTCATTGTCTGTGCCATTGACCATTACCAAGTAGCTACCGCTCGATACGCGATCGCTATATATTTTGGCTTTGTCTTCGGGAATACCCAAGCCGACTAAACCACCGATTATACCTCCAGCTGCTGCACCAATACCCGCACCAGCTAAGGTTGAAGCAATTGTAGATGCTGCTTCACCAGCGACAATAATAGGACCAACGCCAGGAATAGCTAATGTACCCAATCCAAGGAGCAAACCACCAATACCACCAAGCACCGCACCAGAAGTAGCACCAGCACCAGCACCTTCGGCTGCGTTGTTGCCTTCGTCGTAGCCTACATCCACCCCCGCTGACTCGGTTACTTTGTCTGCATCTTTGGCAATCACGTTGACTCGGCTCATATCAAAACCGTCATCTTTGAGTGCGCGCAAAGCTCTTTCTGCTTCATCACGACTGTAAAATAATCCTACTGAACGTTTGTATTTATTCATACTGAAATTGTTAATTAACTACGCTTTAATTATTTTCTGAATTTCTTATTTTTTCATCACTCAAAAGTTATAGTGCTAATTAATACTTTTGTTGTATTAATCTTGGTTTTAATTAATAGTAATTAGCTTAAATTGTTATTAGCAAATTAGAAAAAGCTTTTGGTTTTTAGTTCTATAAGATAGACAAACTAAATTATTATTTTTCCTAATATGATGAGGATATACAGCGGTTTGCGTTTCAATTTGGGACAGTAAACAATTAAGGGTTGCATAGCTGCATATGCTTGCGGTATCCCTTTAGGGACAAAGGGCGCAGAAAG
>CAKZYI010000403.1 GCA_937884735.1 uncultured Pleurocapsa sp. | reverse complement strand
CCTCTTATTAGTTGTACTATTTTTCTTTTGTTTTTTATATTTGATATTTTTTTATTTTTTTTTATTATTTTATTTTTTTACTTTTAGTAATTTATTATTGTTTACTTTTGTTAGTTTTTGGAATACTAGTTTTTATCATTTTTAAAATCTCGTGGTAAAACTTGGCAACTTCCAAGTTCAAGCGAAGTTATTGCTTTTAGTCCCAATAGCCAAATGCTTGCTACCGCTTCTGGCGATGGTAATTATGGAAGACCTTCCACAGTTGAAGTCAGAAAAGTACCTAATGGAAAAATTATAAAATCTTTAAAGTTCAATTCAGCTATCAGCATCGTCTTCAGTTCTGATAATAAGATGGTTGCAGCAGTCAACCGAGCTGGAGATGTCAATATATGGCAACTTGATGATGGTCATCTAATTCATTCTTTTGAAAAAACATTAAGATATGCAAGTCAAGAGCGATTGCCTTTAGTCCTGATGGAAAATGGTTGGCTTCTGTCGGTGGCAATCAAATTCGTCTGTGGCAGATGCCGTTCTATATCGAGTTGTCTAAATCTATAGGAATATATGGATTATTAGGCATTTTGATATACTGGCGAAGAAAAAATTTGGTAGATTGGATAAATCGATCATAAAAGCTGTAGAGGTTTGTCCTCAATTCTGAGTACTCGCCCCATCTCATCTCTTGCTAACTCATAATCACTCAGCATTAACTGAGGAGTAAATTTTTAGCGGAGAATTGGATCGCTAAAAGCTTTATTGATTGATGAAAAACTCATATTTTTAATTTTTAATGGCTGTTGTCAGTTATTAGATTGAAAGTGGCGTTTAGCTGATTTAAATTTGGTTGTATCAAATCTTCTGAATCTTTGGACAGGTTATGCTTCCAGTTTGGACAACTTATGAGTAAAGTCACAATAACCTCCATACCTAATGTGATACTCCGCCACTAAGTTATTTTCGTGGATGTTGAACTTTGTACCGTCGGCTGCTGCCCTTTTCCCCGTATTCCATATTTTAGGCAAGTTAAAGCGATGCGCGGGCATCAGCCCGCCAGTCGTCTGACGACGATCTGCACGAAGTGCTGCGCTGTTGATAATATCTCGAATCGCTGGGGTTGAAGATATTAGTCCTCACGATCTACGTCATCGTTTTGGCTATCGAATGGCTGAAACTGTGTACCTTTGCATCGTTTGGCACAAATTATGGGATACGATTCTCTGGATAAGACAATGGTTCATGTTCGTGGGACGAGTGAAGACCTACAAAGGGATGTGGAGCAGATTGCTTGGCAGTGAAGCCTGAAACGTAATAATACCAAAGGTTAGAGATAAATGTGGCACGATTTTACACGTATCTCGGCGTGTGATTCGTTTCTGCCCAAGTCAAACCAAATTAGGTTTGGAATAAAGCAGAGTCAAGGTTAACACCTTGATAACTCAATTTCCGTGTGGTGAGTCTCATTCGCGGGACAATTCCAACTCTCCTGGTACTGGAGTAACAGCATATCCCTCATGGGGGAGACTGACTCTCAATCTCGTGAAGCAGGGATAAAAGGCGGTAACTCTGAACCCGTCCAGAGAATCCCGTCAAGCAAAGTTGAATACGGCTAACGAAAGTGAACTCATGGGTGAACCATCATTAACGTGAACAAGCTCAAACGGGTTAATGGGCTTGCTCAAAAAAAGGGAAAGGATAAAAGAGGCAAGCGGTTGCCGAGCCGACTTGATTAGTACCCTCAATAAACCTGGTGGAAAGTGAGAGCCTAAGTTCAACGCAAAATGGAAATTGGGAACGAAGTAACCCTCATAAGTTCTCTCTGAGTCATCTGATATCAGAGTAGGCAGTCAGCTAAATGTCTTATGAGCGAAGGATTGTCTCAGAAGCTAATGGTTTGAGGAAAGCTCAAATATATGCTGACGGAGACACAGCAATCTGGAAGATAAAGTTGTCAGTAGCAATGAACAAGTCATGAGCGAGTTAACGACTACGTATGAATGGAAAGACATCCCCTGGCGTAAGCTGGAGAGGAAGGTTTTCAAGTTGCAAAAACAAATTTATCAAGCCTCGAAAAATGGCAAAAGAAGCAAAGTTCGCAGGCTTCAGCGACTCTTAATCAAATCCTGGACAGCTAGAACTTTAGCGACGCGAAAGGTTAGCCAAGATAATCACGGCAAGAAAACAGCAGGTATAGACGGAAAGAAGTCACTTACACCCAAACAAAGGCTGATTCTTGTCCAAAATCTCAAGCTCAATAGGAAGAAAGCATCTCCTACCCGTCGTGTCTGGATTCCCAAACCTGGTTCAACGGAGGAAAAAAGACCTCTTAATATCCCCACCATTTTCGACAGAGCCAAACAAACTCTATTCAAAATGGCACTAGAACCTCAATGGGAAGCGAAATTTGAAGCTAACAGCTTCGGTTTTCGTCCTGGGAGAAGTTGTCATGACGCGATCGTAGCAATCTATCAAAATATCTGTCATAAGCCTAAGTGGATCTTAGAGACAGATATCTCGAAGTGTTTTGATAAAATCGCGCATCAGCCATTACTGAAGAAACTCAAAACCAGCCCTTTTATCGCTCGGCAAATTCGAGCCTGGTTGAAGGCTGGAGTTGTAGATGGGTTTATTTATCACCTAACGGCTTCTGGCGTACC
>CAKZYI010000402.1 GCA_937884735.1 uncultured Pleurocapsa sp. | reverse complement strand
ATGAAATTGGAGTCACGATTCTCTAAAAAAATAGATTGTCAACATTTAAACTAACAACCAGTCAATAACAGCTAAAAACTGATGACAAATGACCAATGACTAGTGACTAACAACTAAAATTCTCGAAACCCCGTAATAATTCGACCCCCATCTTTTTGAATATGTACTTCTATTTGGTCACTCGCCCAGTCAAGTCGATCTTTTAGTTTGGGATTAAAAACATGAACTTTTTGATTACTAGAAGAAACTAAAGAATGGGGATCGCTGACTGTTAAATCTGCTACAAACGCACCATCAATTAAAATATCAAGTTGGGCGATTAATTCTTGACTACAGGCAGGAGCATAATCTGCTTGCAATCTTTCTAAAGTAAAACCAGTAAATGACATAACATTTAATCCTGCTGCTTTAACTTTTTTGGCAACTTCTGTTAAGGCTGGTGCTTGCCAAAAAGGTTCTCCGCCAGAAAAAGTAACTCCAGTATTGTTATGATTGCTTAATATCTTTTCGACTAGATTATCGATAGTAATTAATTCATTTATTTCAAAAGACCACGAGCTAGGATTGAAACAACCATCGCATTCTCTTTGACAGCCCTGTAGCCAAACCACCGCTCGACTACCAGGGCCATTAACTTCTGACTCATCAATGTATCCCATAGTATTAAGATATCCAGGGGGAATTTCTAACAACTGGAGATAAGGATCGATTTTAGTTTTACTCATATCATTTCCTATTAGTTAGCAATAGATTAATAGCTATGTAGGTAAGGAATAAATATCTATGACATTATTTTTAGTGTAATAAAATTTTATAAAAGCGTACTTTGAGTTTAATAAATATTGATATTATTTATGCTTACAGTATTAAAATAAATTTTGCTTTTATTTATCAAGAAAATATTAAGAAATTCAGAAATACATAAAATGTTTTTTACAATTAAAGCGAGGTTGATAGATATTGTTTTTCTACTCGCAAAATACAAAAAAGCGAATTAATATATAGCTCTGCTATCGGTAATTTTCGCTTAAATTAGCAATAAAAATCAATCATCTTAATCTACGTTTATAGCTCGTAGAAATAACGACTCCTGTGTCCTGCTTTGCTTCAATAAGCGATCGCTTTATAGCTCGGCGATCGACAGTTTATTTTTCTGTAAATCTCCACATAAGAAGATAATTATGTATAGTAAAATTCTTGTAGCATTAGACGAAAGCGAACTCAGCCGAAAAGCATTTCAACAAAGCTTATCTCTAGCCCAAGCACTTGATGCGGAACTCATGTTACTCAATGTTGTTTCCCCTCTAGAAGCGAAATACCAAAATACAGTTTCTTTGATTGGTAGTGGCTATCACTCCAGTGTCACCAACGAAGCTGCTGAAGCAGAATGGCAAATGTTAGTAGCAATTCGACTAGACTATCTGCAATCTTTAATAGATCTGGCTGAAAATGCAGGAATTACCACTGATTTAATCCAAGAAATTGGTCAACCAGCACAACAAATTTGCGAATCAGCAAAAGAGCGGCAGGCAGATTTAATTGTAGTCGGTAGCCATGGCAGAAAAGGTTTAAACGAACTAATTGTGGGTAGCGTTAGCAACTATGTATCTCATCACGTACCCTGTGCAGTATTACTAGTGCATCAGCATTGATTTTTTGTTTGTCTTTTGTCTTTTGTCTTTTGCCTTCGGTTATCTAATGACTAATGACCAATAACTAATGACTAATAACCAATGACCAATACCCTAACAACACAAAAAGGCAGAATCCATTCTATCGAAACCTGTGGTACGGTTGATGGCCCTGGTATTCGTTATGTCATCTTTACTCAAGGTTGTCCCCTTAGATGTCTCTATTGCCACAATCCTGACTGTCGCCATCCCGAAGATGGTAAAGAAGTTACAGTTGATGAGTTAATTACAGACATTCAAAAATATAAGTCTTACATGAAATTTTCGGGAGGTGGAGTAACCGTAACTGGAGGCGAACCTTTAATGCAGCCAGAGTTTGTTGCGGAAATTTTTCGCCGTTGCCAGGAGTTAGAAATCCATACTACTTTAGATACATCTGGTTATGTTAATTTAGCTACAGCAAAACCAGTATTGAAGTATGTAGATTTGGTGTTATTAGATATCAAGTCTTTTGATAAGAAAACATATCAGCAAGTCACTCAAGTTTCTTTAGAGCCAACCCTAAATTTTGCTCGATATTTAAATGTGATTAACCAACCAGCATGGATTAGATTTGTCTTAGTTCCTAATCTGACCGATGCCTCAAACAATATTAACGGTTTAGCTAAGTTTATATCCCAATTAAATAATATCGAGCGAGTTGAAATCTTACCTTTTCACAAGATGGGAGAATATAAATGGAAGCAGCTTAGATATGATTATAAGCTAAAAAATACACCCTCTGCATCTCCAGAATTAGTTAATAAAGCTAAAGCAATTTTTCAAGAATACAGTATTGAAGTTTATTAATTTTTTTCTTAGTATTTTGTTTTTTGTATTTTGTCCTTTGCTTATCTAATGACTAACGATCAATGACCAATGACCAATGACCAATGACTAATGACCAATGACCAACAACTAATAACCAACCATAAATAATGAAAGTTAATAACATCCAAGACCTAAATACTTTAATCAAAAAAGTAAAATCTGCTCAAAGTAACTATGCTAATTTCAATCAACAGCAGGTAGATAATATTTTCAAAAAATCTGCTTTAGCTGCTAACGAAAAACGGATTGCTTTGGCAAAATTAGCAGTAAATGAAACAGGAATGGGAGTAGTAGAAGATAAGGTGATCAAGAATCACTTTGCCTCGGAGTTTATCTTTAATAAATATAAACACGAACCTACCTGTGGAGTAATTGAATCTGACTCTCATTTTGGGATTCAAAAGATTGCCGAACCTGTAGGAATATTAGCGGGAATTGTACCAACAACGAGCCCTACTTCCACAGCTATTTTTAAAGCTTTGATTGCTCTAAAAACCCGCAATGCAATTATCTTTTCTCCCCATCCTAGAGCCAAAGAATGTACGATCGCAGCAGCGAAAATAGTCCTTGATGCAGCAGTAGCAGCAGGTGCGCCCGAACATCTTATCGGCTGGATCGATAAGCCAT
>CAKZYI010000401.1 GCA_937884735.1 uncultured Pleurocapsa sp. | reverse complement strand
ATTGCGAAAAGGAATTAGATAAAATGCTTAGGGTAAAGCTGAGTTAGGTGATTTAGTTTCACAAGCATGAGCTAGTCGCTTACTCAAAGATTTTATCCATTTTATATTGCGAGGAAAATCTACAATATTTTCTAGCCACACCAGGTGAATACCTGAAACGCCCACAGATGAGCCGATTATTCCGCCTTAAATTGCTGCGGTTGTATCTGTATCCCCTCCCAATTAAATCACTTCTTTGACACCGTGAGAGTAGCGATCTTGGTTTCTCAGCCATACTTGAATCACAACTGGAACTGTATGATAAATATAGCCACTAACACCTTTATGATTGGATAACTTATTAGCAAAAGCTACTGCTGTTTCGTTTCCCTCTACACTGACACAAGCTTGTTGAATTAAATCCAAAAATGCTGCCACCTCAGTATCGGGTAATTCCGCCGAGGAATGAGTCACAAATTTTTCCAGGGTTTGATAATATTCCTGGGGCTGAGTCAATGGTTGAATAGAAGCCAAATAGCCAGCTACGGCAACGGCGATCGCACCTAATTCTGCTTTATGATTATTGTGAGTGATAGCTGTAGAAGCTTTAACTAAGGCTAAAAGCTTGGGTAAATCTGCGCCATAACAAACTCCAATAATGGTACTCCGCATGGCTGCACCATTCCCTGCCGAATTAACACCACTCCTTTTGGGCGAAAAACCCATCCATAGTTTCAAGGAAGATTTTAAAGTAGCTAAACCAACACCCCCAGGCAATCCTAGTAACCAAAGCCGTAAACGCCACGCAAAATTACGCACAAACTTTGCAGGATCTCCCCCCGAAACTATTAAAGATTGTGCCGTCATGCAAATGTGTTCCGTGTCATCAGAGAACATTCCCTTGTTAAGAATAAAAGCATGACCTTTTATAGGTGTATGAGATCTATGAATTGTATTCCTAGATAGTCTTTCATAGGGTAGTCCTAAAGCATCTCCAACTGCTGTACCAAGAAGACACCCCATGATAGATTTGAGGTAATTATCTTTCATATATTTAAGCTGTTGTACATTTAGACTGTGGTAACAGTATTAGCTTAATTTTGAATTTTTTGCCTTAATTTAACGATTAAAATTATTCTGTTTAAAAAAGCGACTATACCTTTTAAAGAACCAAAGTTGCTATCGCGCTTTGGATGAGCAATTAAGCCAGGATGTACTAAAGTTTCGTAATATGTAAATTCATCTACTGTGCAGGATTGCTATTTGCCGTCTAAAACCAGCCATTTGCCAAAAGCTCCTGTTTCTACAATGTACATCTCTTGATAAGGAGTTTTTTGGTGGGCTAAAATTTTAGTTATGGCGTGGGTATAGATGTCCCAAGGGGTAATGTATTCATTAATCCAAAGATCGGCTTTTAATTCGCTACCAGACATTTTATAAGAACAAAGAATTAAAAATTAGTAGTCTATGGTCAATAATACCAACTTGTAGAAAAGTATGAAATAAATCGCTTAATTTGAGCGTAAAAGAAAAGCAGTTTTTTATTATTTTGCGAGAGACAATTGATATTTTTTCTTTACTATTATTTGCTCCTTTAGTCATTGATACTACCGAACGCAAATAGTTCTTTACAATCCTTTGAAGAGTTGATATGTAATCATTTTTTTGCCTAATTATCTATTAAGATAATTTGAACTCAAAAATTGTATAAGTAAAGTAATTAAATTATTGGTAGGTATATTAAATGATCGATATTTTATTAGTTGACGATCAGGCTCTCCTATGTGAAGTTTTAAAGACCTGGTTAGATATAGAACAGGATCTTCGAGTAGTGGGGCTAGCCCATAATGGAGAAGAAGCTATTCAAAAAGTAGAAGAACTTCAGCCTGATATTGTTTTGATGGATATTGATATGCCACAAATGAATGGATTGAAGGCAACTAAAATTATTTCTCAGCGTTTTCCAGAAGTAAAAGTAATCTTTTTAAGTGGTCATGATGATGATGCTTATTTAGGTAAATCTTTGCGAGCAGGAGCAAAAGGATATTTGCTAAAAAGCACTACCGCTGAAGAATTAGTCTTAAAAATTCGTTCGGTTTATAATAACGTTAATTTGTTGGATTCTAGCATTGGCGACCAATCTGTAGAAGCTTTACGAAATCAGCTAGAAGAGTTAATTGAAACTTATAAACAAAGGCTACAAAATCAGGCTGAAGAATATGAAAATGCTTTAGGAGAAAACGATCGCCTTAGTATCATTGAACAGCAATACGAACAGCGTTTTAATGAAATTGAAGACAAACTATATACTAAGCAAGCAAAAAAAATTGATGACCTAGAACGAAGAAATCAATCTAATTGGGAATCGGTTCGCAGAGAGCTTATTAATGTTAATGGTCAATTCAATCAGGCAAATCGTAATTTAAACCTTCAGTTTAATCAGCAAATTAATCATCTCAAACAAGATTTAGATGAAAGGCTATCAGATGCTTTAGAAGATTGGTCGCGCCAGAGAGCAGCCCTGCAAGAATGGGCAGTACAAAGAGATGAAATGCGTCCTTCTATGGAAGAATACGAATCCAGAACTCGTAATGAATTAATGACTGTCATGAATCCAATCAGAGCCTCATTTCGCGATGTGGATAAACAATTTAGAAAAATTCAGACTTGGATAATTGCTAGTAGTATTTTGGCTTTAATCGCTATAATTCTTTCAGGATATATATTAGTAGTCCAGGCTAGAACTGGCGATTTGATTTTTAGTCCCGAACAAGATATTACTAACTAGTTTTGTAATGGATAATCAGGTTTAATTTAGATTGTGCACAATAGATATTTATGCTGTTAGTTGTTTTTTAAATGTTTCCATCTTTATTACTAAATTCTGTTTTATCGATCGCTCAGTTAATTAATCCTGATGCTAATTTTATTAAGCTCAAAAATCAGCTACAACATTATGGTTTTCAAGTAAATATTGCTATTCCTCCAGACAATTCTTTACCAGAACAGCAAACAGATTTTCAAAGACGAAGGTTAAGAAAACCCTATGGTTTATTCAATGCTGCTGAAAAGTCAATCTGGATCAATCCTATAGTATTTGAGTTGGGAATTGGTAATTCGGTTTTGATTCATGAAACAGTTCATGCGGCACAGTTTTGCCAAGGAAATGGCAGTTTACAAGCTTTAAAATTAGATATAGAACCAATAAAACAAGCTCAACCTTATTTTAAAAGATATAGAGATAGTCATTATCAAACATTAGAAAAAGAAGCTTATACGGTGCAAACTCAAAGTAATAGCTATGAATTGGCTTTGGCTTTGTTAAATAAATATTGTCAAAAAAATCTAGTTAATAGACTTTTAAAAGAAGCGTTCAATTTTAGATTATTCCAAAATTTATAAATGTTTCATCATTGCTTAACCCAAATGTTTTATTTGTGAGACACATTAGTATTAACTCAGTGAAATCTACTAAGTGAAAACCTAGAAAAAACTGATAAATATATCTCTTAAGCATTTAGGTAAATATAACAATTATGATCAATATTTTAATCGTCGACGATCAAAAAAGTGTCCGTGCTAGACTCGAATACTTAATACAATCCGTCGCAGATTTTAATGTAATTGGAATTGCTGAAAATGGTTCAGATGCGATCGCAAAAGTAAAATTACTACAGCCTGATATTGTTCTACTAGATATGGAATTGCCCGAAATTAGCGGGCTAATGGTCACTAAAATGGTTTCAACGTAAAAATATTGGTATTGAGCAGTCACGACAAGCAAGAATATGTGACCCAATCTATGTCAGCAGGAGCAACAGGATATTTGCTTAAAGGCTCATCTGATGAAGAGATTGAACAAGCAGTTAGATTTGTGTATAAAGGTTGTACTCATTTGGGGGCAGGACTATTTGCTAAAATGTTGCCCATAGTAGAGCAAGCGTCACTGTTTGACGATCTATCAGTCGAACAAGAACTAACCCTACCTTCATCTACACTCACCCATACATCTGCCTTAGCTCTTCCATCTCAGCCAGAAGCTATTGTCAATCAAAAAGGGTCACAAAAAAAACAAATATTAGCCTGGTTAATCGTTACTATTGGTCTGACTACAGGAATATATGCTTTTCGCCAATGGCTGAGACAACCCTTGCCAACATTGAGCTATGCTCAACAGTCTGAAGCCTTATCCGATATTCAATTTAGCGGTAAATTA
>CAKZYI010000400.1 GCA_937884735.1 uncultured Pleurocapsa sp. | reverse complement strand
TATGATGTTCACCACCATGCTTTATCGCCAAGTTCATGCATTGGTAAGACTCGACAAAAATCAACCAGAAATCGAATCTAAAATTCACTGGAAACTAGGTTCAGATTTTCAATTTGAGGCAAAAGGCTTGATTTATGCTGACCAATTGCTATTGAGTCACAAAGGAAAAGTAATTTTGCAATCAATGAAAAACTTGCCTAGTTCCTATTTAATTAACCAAACCTTTTGTAAGGAGAAATAAATTATGGCTATTATTGGACAAGATGACAGAACAGGAATAGTAAACATTACTAACTTAGAAAGTCCGCTAGATTCTGTCGTAGCAGTAGATGTCGTTCAAAACAATGATTTTGATATCGGCGAAGGTGTTGATTCTGGAGAAGGAAGCGGTATTGCAATTAGTCCCTATCACGTTCTAACTGCTGCTCATGTTATCGAAAATGGTCAAGCTGCAAGAATAACATTAGCTACAGATGTTCCAGATTAGCCAACACGTACAAGAACACAATTTCCCTTGAGTGATGCTAATGCTAATAAAAGAAATGGAGGAGCTTTAAGTATCGACCTTCGATATAATGGCAATACTAGAAAAGGATATGATATAGGTTTAATTACTTTAAGCGATAATAAATCCATCATAGATCCTTTGGAATTTGTTGGCTTATTGGCTTTTGAAAATCCTGATGATGCTAAAGGTTATACTGTTACGACTGCAGGATATCCAGCTCTTGTAAAAGAAGACGATATAGATACAAGCAACAATGCACAATATATCCTCAGAGATGATGATGGCGACGCTTTAATAAAAGTTGGATTTGGAACTCCCATAAGGTCAGAAGGGACTGCTGCTCAAGTGCTATTTGTTGCCACAGGGACTATAGAAGATGTCGATAGCAATGGAATTTTGGAACTTTCTAGTACTTTGGATGGAGAAGTTGGAGAAAGTGGTGGAGGCTACTGGACTACTCTTGAAGGAGATGAGCCAAGAGTATTAGGAGTTGTGAGCTTTGAAAATCCTGGAGTTACTAGAGTTGGAATAGATTCTGATATTGGGAAAGGCAATTTTGCTGCGTCAATTGACACTGATGCCTATAGCCGTATTGTCGAAAAGATGAAAAATAGACTGGAAGTTAATTCTGGAAATGATTTACCCGAAAACGCTATCGTAGGTTCTGACGAAAGTGATGATATAAAGGGTTCATATCGTAGAGAACGTATTCTAGGAAATAAAGGTCAAGATACAATTTCAGGCGGTGATGCAGACGATCGCCTAGAAGGTGGTGCTGGCTACGACATTTTAAAAGGAGAAAAAGGCGATGATCGCTTACAAGGCGATGGAGCTAACGATTCTTTGGATGGTGGTGAGGGAGATAACGATGTTGCCGTATTCTCAGATAAGTTTGAGAATTACGAATATTCAGAACTTGGAGGGAGTACATTTGGTGTTCCAGAAGGGGGATTAATAACCATCGAGCATATAGATGGAACATATGCAGATGGTAAAGATACTTTAGTCGGTATTGAATTTGGAATCTTTGGCGCAGGAGAACCAATACCATTAGCCAACTCAAACGATGGTGCAACAACCAACTCCAACACTGCTTTAGAAGAACCCCGCATCATACCCCTACCCTTAGAAGACGGTGTAGAAGACACAGAATTCGTTGAAGTAACAAGCACCGCAGCAAATCCAAACCCCAACGATCCACCAACACCACCATACGTATCCCTAACTACCCCAGTAGACATGCTCGATGGAGACATCGAGTACACCGTCAACATCTCTCCCTACGAAGCAGATACCGAATACAACATCGTCTACGTTATCGACACCTCAGACAGTATCGGTTTTGAAGATCCCAACAGATTGAGATTACAAACCATTCAAAATGCCTATACCGACTTAACCAACTACTACATCGACCAAGGCATCGCCGAGAACATCAACTTTGGTGTCGTTTCTTATGACACTAGTGGTAGATTACATACCGTTGACGGCGATCAAAACCTGAATGCCAATGAAGCACTGACTGTCCTACAAAACCTTACTGTTAATACTCTTTCGGGTACTAGATATTATGATGGCTTAGACAAAGCCGAAGAATTTCTCTTAGATTCGCCCAAAAATACATCTGAGACCACCAGCATCGGTTACTTCTTTACTGACGGTCAAAATAGCGGCGATCGTTTAGATATGCTACTTAAAGCTAAAGATGTCAGAGAATTAGCTAACTTTCAAGCAATTGGCTATTTTTCAGATCTCAGTACTCTCACCTCAGATTCTCGCAAAATTAAGGATGTTAACTGGATTGATTCCAATCAAGGAGTCTTCATCGACAATCTCAATGACTTATCTCCTGAACTACTAAAATCAGACCTAGCCGATGATGTAGTCCAAGTAAACATCTTACTAGACGGACAAGTAGTAGAAACCCTCACCCCCGAACAATTTACTGATAGTCCTCTTGGTCTTACCTACTCTGGTACGGCAGAAAACACAGGAGAAATAGAAGAACTAGATGTCAGCGTCGATGCGGAAAACATCATTACCGCTGAAGTAGTCTTTACCTCAGAATCAAGCTTTGCCACTACTGAAGTAGAACAGACAGTCACAGCAGGAAAAGGTGAAGTAGTCGATGAAAACGGCGATCCCATTGATGAATCTAGTAACGAAGACGTAGATCCTTTTGAAAGAATGCGTAGCGGAGGAGATGGTCATGACGACATCACTCTAGGTTTTATTGACAAAGGCGCAAACGGTGGTGCTGGGGGAGACAAGATTGTTGGTAATAGAAGAGATAACATCCTTGATGGAGGCTCTGGAAACGATACCATTTTTGGTCATGAAGGAAACGACACCATTATTACTGGTATGGGCATCAATGAAGTAGATGGTGGCGAAGATATCGATACTGCACTTTATAGCGATGTTATTTATGAAGGAAATAGCAGTCTATCCTTCGGTCAGGCAGGTAATAGACTTATTTACCTAGATGGCGATAACTTTCCCCATACAGATTACCTAACTAACATTGAATACCTTCAGTTTAGTGATGTCAGAATCAGTGCTGAAACTCTAGAAGTCACTCCCACCGTTGAAGAAATTAGCGATGTCAGCGTAACAGAAGGAGAAACAGTCAGCTTTAGCTTTAATCTAGACTACCCCGCACCAGTGGACGTAACCTTTAACTACACCACAGAAGATATAGATGCAACAGCAGGTGAAGACTATACAGCTACTTCAGGACAAACAACCATACCCGCAGGAGAAACTACTGCAACTATAGATATTGCCACCACAGAAGATACAATCTATGACGAAGGTACTCAAACCTTTAATCTAAACCTAACTGGATTAATGGGAGCAACCTTTAGTAACGATGAAACCGAACTAACACTAACCGCTTTCATTGAAGATAGAGATGAACCTCTAACTCTAATTGGTACAAACGAAGATGACTTTCTGACTGGTGGTGGTGCAAATGATAGTCTCAAAGGTAATGCAGGTAATGATTACCTCTATGGTGAAGCTGGAAATGACACCTTGAGAGGAGATGCAGGAGATGATTCTCTAGACGGTGGAGAAGGAGACGATAGCTTGTTTGGTAATGCAGGAAATGACACCATAATTGGTGGAGAAGGTTATGATCGCATTGTTGAAATTTATGATGGCAACTTCGTCTTAAGTGATACTCAACTCAACGCTAATGGTGTAAATAGTATTGATGGAATTGAAATGGTTAACATGACGGGTGGAAATAGCAATAACTTCATCAACGCTAATTCAGTTACTTCAATCGATACCATCATTAACTCTCAAGCTGGAAATGACACCATTAGAGGTGGTGCGGCAAAAGACATTATTAACGCTGGTGCAGATGACGATGTTGTTATTGCTGGTGCTGGTAATGACAACATCAAAGGTGATACGGGAAATGATTCTCTTAATGGAGGAGCGGGAGACGATACCTTAGTTGGTTCTGCGGGTAATGATACTATCGTTGGCGGTAGTGGCTTCGATCTTCTCCTTGAAAGCGGTAACTCGGACTTCATCTTAACCAACAATAGTTTGGTGGGTAACGGCATAGATAGTCTGACTGCAATTCAGCAAGTTAATATAACTGGTGGCAATAGCAATAATTTAATTGATGCTTCTGCTGTTACCACAATCAACAAAACTTTCTTATCTGGTGGTGCTGGTGATGACACTATAAAAGGAGGAGCTAAACAGGATACTCTTGTAGGTGATGCTGGCAATGACTTACTTGAAGGTGGAGATCTTCGAGACATACTGTACGGTAGTACTGGCAACGATAACCTAATGGGAATGTCGGGCAATGATGTTCTTTGAGGAGAAGATGGGAACGATACTTTATCAGGGGGTAGTGGCTTTGATGTTCTAGATGGAGGTACGGGATTAGGATCTGATGTCTTTGTGATTGAGGTGACTAGCGGTAGAGATACGATTCTTAATTTTGAAGATGGAATTGATTACTTTAGTTTGGGTTCTTCGGTTAGTTTTGCAGATCTCAGGATTGTTGGCAATGCAGCGGGAACAGTCTCCGCTATCAGACTTGAAAGTAATAATCAGCTTCTTGCTGTGGTTAAGGATATTGGTTATACGGATATTACAGAGGCAGACTTTGTTTAAAGGATATCTGAAAAGTTATCTTTACACATTCAAATCGTTGATTTAGCCCCCCAACTCGCGCGTTCCTTATCAGATTTTTAATCCGCAGAGTCCCTCGTTAAATCTGGGAGGAACAAGATCTAAAAGTCCCAGCCCCCTCTAATCTCCCCCAAGCTTGGGGGAGACTATTTGTTCCCTCCCCAAAATTGGGGAGGGGTGGGGAAGGGTGGGGATTTAGGGGGCTTTAAAGTTATTATTTATACTTCTTAGGCTCAATTGTCGTAGATTAACTCTATCCCAACCCTAAATACTCCAAAGTAAAAAGGTAGTGACGCCGACTTAGATTACTTTTGCTACCTTATTAAGGTCTAGGATAAGCGTGATAGAAGTAATGAAAGCAGTCTCTTTGTAATAATGGGAAAAATCACTTAGAAAACAAACAAAAAACTAAAACTATTCTGATAAATACTGAATATTAACTGAGGCTTAATTGCTAATTTGCTGCTTATAATCGGAAGCGAATATTCTGTCTATTGATAATATGATTACTCAGTGCCTTAATCCTAACTGTCTTCACATTAATCTTACAGATATAAAATTATGTGAAAAGTGCGGTTCGACATTACTTTTGATGGACAGATATCGTGCTGTTAGTCTTTTAGGACAGGGTGGATTTGGCAGAACTTTTTTAGCGATCGATGAATTAAAGCCATCTAAACCACGTTGTGTTATTAAGCAATTTTTACCAGAGGTAAAGAGTAAAAAAGCAATTAAAAAAGCAACCGAATTATTTGAAAGAGAAGCTTCTCGTCTTGATGAATTAGGCAGACATCAGCAGATTCCCGAATTGCTAGCGTTTTTCAATCAAGAAGAAAGAAAGTATTTAATTCAAGAGTTTATTGATGGTGAAGACTTGAGTAAAGAGTTGGAAATAAAGGGAGTTTTCAATCAGCAAAAAATAGAAGAATTATTAAATGATTTATTATCAGTTTTGGAATTTGTTCATAGTAATAATGTGATCCATCGAGATATTAAGCCAGAAAATATTATTAGAAGAAAGAAGGATAATAAACTGGTTTTAGTTGATTTTGGTGCTGCCAAAGAAACAATAGGCGAAAATGATTCAGCCATCGGTACAATTATTGGTTCTGCTGCATATATCGCCCCAGAACAAGCGGTAGGGAAAGCTAAGTTTGCCAGCGATCTTTACAGTCTTGGTGCAACTTGCCTTCATTTGTAAACTGACATTGAGCCTACTGAATTATTTGATGTTGCCGAAGGAGAATGGATGTGGCGTGATTATCTCCAAGACAATGAAATTGACTATGAATTGAGTCATGTTTTAGATAAATTAGTTGAAAGCGCAACTAAAAAACGTTTTCAATCTGTCAAAGAAGTATTAGAGGTTTTGGGTGGCAATACTAATCCTAATAGATTGCATTCCTCAATATCTAAACCCGCCGAAACTCAAAGAAGATATAGCCCATCAAGAAAGCAAAAAACGCAGCACGAAAAAGTTAGAAAACGAGTTCAAAAATTAGATTTAAAAATTCTTGAATACGACTATAAAACTATTTCTAATGATGCCTGTCTAATTATGGGTAAGAAGTCTAGCCTACCAACTCGCGGTCATCATGGAAAAGCCAAGTACATTACTTTAAATTTAGCCAAAAATATTACGTTAGATTTAATTGGTATTCCTGGGGGAAAGTTCTTGATGGGTTCTTCCGAAGAAGAGTTAGAAAGAGAGAAAGAAGAAAGCCCCCAACATCAGGTTTCTGTTCGTCCTTTTTTGCTCGGAAAATATCCCGTAACTCAAGCTCAATGGCAAGCCATAATGGGTACTAATCCATCTAGATTTGCTGACTCCAATGTATCTCAAAGCAAAAAACCTGTAGAGCGAATATCATGGTTTGATTGTGGTTTATTTTGTGAAAGACTATCCCAAATAGTTGGCAGAGAATTTAGATTACCTACAGAAGCAGAATGGGAGTATGCTTGCAGGGGCAAAACTATTACTCCTTTTCACTTTGGCGCAACTATTGGTACAAGTTTAGCCAACTACAATGGAGAAGACATTTATGGATCTGGTTTTGAAGGAGAAAATCGTCGTCAAACTACCGATGTTGATAGTTTTCCTCCTAATGTATTTGGTTTATGGGATCTACATGGTAATGTTGCCGAATGGTGTGCCGATAGCTGGCACGATAGTTATTATGATGCTCCCGTAGATGGTAGTGCCTGGACAACAAATAATCCCAAAGATCCGCGAGTCTTAAAAGGAGGTTCGTGGCTGCATCTACCAGGATCTTGTCGGTAGGCGCAACGAATAAAATCCGATCCTAAAAACAAATCGGATGCTTTTGGTTTTCGTATTGCTGCAAGCATATAAATGCTATCTTATTTAGATTTAAAGCAGTTAAGAAAAGAGTATTTTTTTAAAATTGTTTTGATTTTAGATAAGAAATACAGATCCTTGTGTTTTGGTAATTTTTTTATTTTCTAAGATTTAGTTAGCAATAAATCAATTAAATTAAATAAATAGATAACTATGTCTGAGCTAACTAAAAATAATAGTCAAGGCTTATTTGAAATTTTAGTAGCGATCGCCTGGATTGATGGTAAAATTCAATCTGAAGAACGGGAGTTTTTAACCAAAATTGCAGCAGAGCAGAATTTACAATTGTCTGAGGATTTATTAACTAATTATCAGGCTACTTCAACCGCTCAGTGTTATGATTTGCTGCAGGACTATTTAGGTTCTAATCCTAAAGCGGAAGACTATAATCAACTGCTGTCGGCAGTAAGCACCTTAATTTATAGTGACAATGACATTGCTACAGAAGAAGCCTCGTTATTGAACAAAATTCAAAGCTTAGATCCCCAGAATTCTACTAACAACTCTACCTTTGACAAGTTGATTGGCAAAATTCAGCAACTTTATCAAAAAGGCGTTAAAAACGTTTAAACATTCGATTTAAATGTTTGATTTATCAGTATTATTGTTTACCAAGCATTCGACTTGCTTCGTTCGGCTTTAGTCTTTGAATATCTTGGAAATTTTCTACTTGTTTTAAATGACCTCTAGCTTCAGGATAATTGCTAATACGGAGCAAAAGCATATTTTCGTACACTGCATCTTCTGGTTCTACTACTTCCAAAAATATCTCGTGCAGTTTTTTGCCCTCAATATCATTTTCCAAATATTTTAAAAAAGCTTCTCTTTTCCACTGACGCACTGTTACCAAGCACCATTGTCCAGAAGTAGCAGGTGTTTGATTAGAGGTTTCCATATTTTAGTTTAAAAATCACTAGTAAAATAAAAACGCAAGCAAAATAATCGATCGCGCTTTTTTACAATACTGCTATTTGGTATTACTAGCTTTAACCAATTTATTTTAGAGAGAAGTCGAGGCAGCTTTAGTTAAAAACAGCACCCTGTACAGACTCAACCACCTGATCGGCTAGGGAAAAAGGAAGCTCTTGATGATGAGATGCAATGCCGTGTCCAACTCCTGCTACCAAACCTAAAATTGAGGGTAATATGAATGATGCCAAACTCTTCATTGATGTCTTTTTTTGATGATTTCTTTTAAGATGACATCAGTGCAGCCTATATTTTGTAGCTAAACTTACTAAAACTCAACAAACAGCAAAATTTCATGCACTTTGCACATAAATATAATTCAATAATTGCAAATCGATTGATTGCATCGAAAACGATATACTTTCTATATATAACAAATCACTATTTACTACCTCAGAGTCAGTAATCTCTTTAATATTCCTCAATTGGCATCATACGAAATTTAATGAATATTCTTACCGATCTTTTATTTCCCAAATCAAAAAATAAATCAGACTCTGAAACATCTAATGGACTTCCTGTACTAGACCGCAATCCTCGCGGAATTCACATTAAGTCTGCTCCAGAAATTGAAAAAATGAGGCGTTCGGGAAGAATTGTCGCAACTGTACTCAAGGAAATTCAATCAATCACTAAGCCTGGCATGACAACCGCTGATTTGGATGAATATGCCGAACAGCGTATCCGTGAGATGGGGGCAACACCTAGTTTTAAAGGTTACTATGGTTTTCCTGCTTCTATCTGTGCTAGCGTTAATAATGAAGTGGTGCATGGTATTCCCAATAGTAAAAATGTAATTCGTCGCGGAGATGTGCTGAAGGTAGACACGGGT
>CAKZYI010000399.1 GCA_937884735.1 uncultured Pleurocapsa sp. | reverse complement strand
GATTTGCTATTCGAGGATAAATCAATCTACCTAAAATAGCAATAAGTATTATGGAAATAATTAAGCTTAAAACATTGATATTGAAAAAATTAAATTGCGGTTTTTGTGTATCTTTCTTTTGCTGCCCTGCTAACAGTTTAGAATCGAGTTTTTGCGATTGATAAACACCTATTCTCATGGAATCTTGGAGGGCTTGCTGAACTTCTACCGCATTATTAAAGCGATCGCCTGGTTTGGGTTCGAGCATTTTACTCAAGATCCATTCTAATTTAGGATTAGTACTAACAAATGATTGCCAATTCCATTTAGAATTAACGCTGTTTCTTAATTCTTGAGGTTTTTTTTCAGACAGTAATACCACTGCCGTAGCCGCCAAAGCATATAAGTCGGTGTGAGGATATACAATACCTTTCATTACCTGCTCAGGGGGTGCATAATTAGCTTTGCCTATTGCTGTACCAATTACAGGAATTGAATTATTAAAATCCGAATTTAAGAGCTTTAATTGAGTTTGATACTCTACTTCTTTAATACAGCCAAAATCAATCAAAAACGGTAGTTTATTTTTATGACCTAAAATAAGATTGTCTGGAGAAATATCGCGGTGAATTATCCCTTGAGAATGAATATACTCGAGAATTGGTAAAACGTTTTTGAGCAGTTGCTCGATCTCTTGTTCGTCAAATTTATGTCCTTTTCTTGACCTTTGATTGAGCAGTTGATGATACGTAATTCCTTCTATATAGTCTTGAACCAGAAACAAGCATCCATTCTCATCATTTCTATGGCGTAATATCTGATGAAATTTGGGAATTTGAGGATGTTCGAGACGATGTAATGCTCCAGCCTCCCTCCTAAACATTTCTTGGGCTTTTTTCAAAGCAGCAGCGTTTTTTACTTGAGGCGCAAACTCTTTAAGAACGCAACGTTCGTTAAAGCGATTGATATCTTCTGCTAAATAAGTACGACTAAAACCTCCAGAACTCAATTGACTTAAAATACGATATCGAGAATTTACTTTATCCCCTGGATTGAGTGCTTCCATAGTATTTATCGATCAATAGTAATTAATTTTAATAAAAATTTAATACTATTAGATCTTAGGCTATTTTTGTAACTTAATTAATTTCAGTTTGGTATCAAAAGATTAAGAAATAAAGATGGTTTTAGCTTATTAGCCGCGGTGTCCTTGAGGACTTAGCTTTTAAAAAATCATATTGATTGATTTTAGGGACTCGCGCCGAAATAGAATACCAGCCATAGAATCTATTTTATGAATAATAAATCTTTTCTAAGGGCTAGGGGGATCGTACTACTTCAAAAGCTATAGTTGATCTCCCTAAATCCCCCGCCCCTCCAAAGGTGCGACCCCAAGCTTGGGGAAGATTAGAGGGTGCTGGAACTTTCAAAATTCGCATATGGCGTATCAAATGATTGGTACATTATTAAACTGCTAATCCCTAACTGAGGCGATCGCTTTGTGATATTGAGCTAATAAAATACTTATATTCTTCATAAGAAACAATCTAATACCGTTAAAAGATTAACGTGAATAATTTAATAGTAAGATTTGACTATAGCGATTCTCACATACACGAGATACAGTTTAATACTTTAGTTTTGGCTAATTTAAGATGTACCCCACAGATTTAAGTATTGCTATATCAGAGTATTCTTGATAAAAAAAGCTGTGATACAAATAGCAAGATTGAGGGAAGCAAAAGGATTAACTCAAGCTGAATTAGCTAGAGCCATTGATTCGGATGTGTCTACTGTAAGAAATTTAGAAAAGAATAGAAGTGGAGTTAAAGCAATACAAAGAATTGTCAAACTCTGCCAAGCTTTAGACTGTTCTGTCGAAGATTTGATTGAAATGGTTGATGTAGGAGAAATTAGCCATGAATAATCCAACACAATCATCTTGGGAACAAGCCATGTTGAGTAAGATGACGAACAACGGCGAGCGTTTGGCTGTATTGGAGAATAAATTAAATTCAATAGAAAAAAGTATGACCGACATACAAACTACTAACCAGAAAATAGAATCTCTACTAGGTTGGTTGAGGTGGATTGGTGGCGCAGTAGTAGCGATCGCTTTATCATTAATTGCCAATTTTGTTTATTCTTTAGTTGCATAATACCAGCAGTTTTAATGCGATCGCTTTTCTACAATTCAGCAATTTATACTCTTTAGATATTGTTCCAGAGCTTGATTAACTAACTTGTTTAAGGTATTACCTTAACGCCCCCTAAATCCCCCAAATTTGGGGAACCTACAGTTATCTTTCTCCCCCAGAATTGGGGGCTGGGGGGCAAAAACAAGAACTAAATTGCGAAAAAATCAAAGCTGCTCTTAAAAGGCTTTTCTGGTTCAATGTTTTGGCTGTGGGCAATTTCTAAATAGTCATCTACTGCTTCAAAGAAAGAATTTTGCAGAGATTCAACATCATGCCCTTCATAACTAATTAAACTGCGAATATACTCTACTTTACCGTAGAAAATTTTGTCTTCATCATTGTAGTTAACAGAGCCTAAATAGCCTTTGTATTCCATATCGTTTTGCTATACTAATATTCAATTATACTATGTCTAACTAATGAAACTCAAAAGTCAAGTCAGAAAATGGGGAAATAGCCTAGGGTTAATAGTTCCTAGTTCAATAGTCAATGATCTTAAGCTGGAAGCTGATACTAATATTCTTGTGAGTGTAGAAGGCGATCGCTTGATTATAGAAAGAGATAAAACATTGCCAACTTTAGATGAAATATTAGATAGCATTCCTGAAGATTACAGACATCCAGACGACTTAGAGGATTTTATTCAATCTGAACTCCAAGGGAGAGAGCTAATTTGAGCGTTCAACGAGGAGAAATTATTAGAATAAACCTCAACCCAATTTCAGGTAGGGAACGCGGTCTGGAGACCGCCGACAGCAAAGCTGGCGAAACGCTATCGCGTTTGGGAAATGCTAGACCTTGCTTAGTTATTAGCAACACTAAGTTCAATAATCGACGTAAGATGGTTATTGTTTTGCCGATAACTAACACTATCAAACCTCAAATAAAAACTTTAGTACCATTGCCAGATAATATTTCTATTACAGGCTCGGTTGATATCGAACAGGTAAGGAATTTAGATCTAAACAACGAGGAGTGGAAAACTACGGGTGTTATTCTCGACCAAGATTTGACGAACTATATGGTGGGAATGCTTACAACTTTGCTTAGTTGCTAACTAAAAAAATAGAATTCAAGCGATCGCTTTTCTACAATTCAGCAACTTATACTCTTTAAATATTGTTCCAAAGCCTCATTAACTAACTTGTTTAAGTTTATGCCTTTTTCCCTAGCTGCGATCCGTAGGCTAGGCGTAAGCCTAATCGCTTTATTCAAACTTTCATAATACAATGAGCGAGTTTGGTTTAAAAACAAAAAAATTTACCATTCTCATGAGTGAATGCACATAATTAGTTATAAGCGTTTGCGAGAGTTTAACAAACAGCATGGAGATAGTTTAGTTCCTTTAGATACCTGGTATAAAATTGCCAAAAAAGCTAATTGGCAAAACCTAATTGACGTGCATACAGTTTTTCCTAAAGCTGAGGCAGTGGGAAACTTCACCGTATTCAATATTAAAGGAAATAAGTATCGTCTGATTGTTAGCATAGATTATGAAAGACAATTAATTTATATAAAACATATTTTGACTCACGCAGAATACGATAAGGATAAGTGGAAAAATGACCCTTACTTTTGATAGAGAAAAATACAAGAAATTGCTATGTATATATCAACCTAAAGTTATTAAAAGTGAAGCAGAAAATGAAACCGCACTTAAGGTTGTTGAACAGCTAATGCATTCGGATAGTCGTACTCCAGAAGAAAATGAATTGTACGATTTATTGGTCACTTTGATTGAGAAATTCGAGCAGGAATACTATCAGCCAGGGATAACATCAACACCTCAGTCAATCTTTCATTTTTTGATGGAACAAAAAGGAATTGTAGCAGAGGATCTCATGGTGGTATTTGGTCAAGAAATAGCTGCAAAATTATTAAATGGGCAATTGAAAATAGATGGAGATCACGCTAAAGCATTAGGTGATTTTTTCAATGTAGATTCTAGTTTATTTCTTAATTGAAGGCGATCGCTTTTTCAAAATTCAACAACTTATATTCTTTAAATATTGTTCCAAAGCTTCGTTAACTAACTTGTTTAAGTTTATGCCTTGTTCTTTGGCTGCGATCCGTAGGCTAGGCTTAAGCCTAATCTCAACTCTTCGATGCAAATCGCTACCTGTTCTAATATTGAAGCTGCCCTTGAAAGGTTTTTCTGGTTCGATATTTTGACTGTGAACAATTGCTAAATAGTCACTTACAGTTATCTTACTCCCCCAGAATTGGGGGCTGGGGGGCGAAATGCAATTGCGCTTTAGGCATTGGGATATTAGAGAAGAAATAAAAAAGGTGGTAAAGTCACCACCCATCGAAATCGTATTTTACCAAGTATGAAACCCAAAATAAATGAACTGCGTGATTGCTTATTTACTAACAGCTAGTTTTTTACGCAAGCGAGAAACACCATATAATCCACCTAAAATGATGATGCTAAGGTCGGTGGAAACTCCGAAGGGAACAGGTGTGGCACTCGCATTAATACTGATAGAGCTTACTTCCCAAGCAGGATTGCTCTCCTCAACAGAACTATCCCAACCACCATTGAGTCTGATCTGAAAAGTATCCCCTGGTGTTAGAGTGCCAGCTTGACCATTACTCACCACTGCTGCAGCAGTACCTGAAAAAGCTTCAATTCCAGGATGAGGATTAGAGAATCCTGTGCTAAGCGTAAAATTATAGTTTAAAGAGTCGAAATAACTAAAAGGACTTCCATTTATACTATATTCTACTATCCCTCCATCGAATCCATCCTCAAAATTGTAAGCGTGAGTTAAAGAAAGATCAATTTGACCATCAACTGTACTAGTTAATACAGGGCTAGTCAAAAAGTTCTCATTTACACTACTAATGTTTGTCGTTTGCCATTGGCTACCAGTGTACGTCCAATCAGGTGAACCAGAAGAAGTAAACCCTCCATCACTAGAAGTAAAATCGAAATCGAATGCTTGTGCTGAAGATTGAACAGCGAATGTCATAGTAGCTGCCAATCCAACACCAGCAACTTGAGATAGATATTTTTTCATATTTGAGAGAATAAATTATAAAGATTTGCCTCTCATATTGTATTTTGGGAAACAGTATTTTTACGAAAAACTTTTTAATATCACAAAGTAACTTTGTGAAAATCACTTAGCTTAATTTTACACTTAGCAGTCTTGAAATTTTATTGAAATACTGTTTTAAATAAGTTCTTAGTTTTTAGTCTTTAGTTCTTAGTTTTTGATTTAGAGAAGTTATCATTCTGGAGACTTCGCTTATTTTGTCGATGAGAAGTTTGGACTTGCTATTTTCGATATAGCCCAGATCTTTAGCAATTAATATCTGACACTTTACTTCAAAAGCACTTCCCTGAGCTATATCCAAAAAACGACTAAAATCTTTGTTGCTATTTCGTCCTGCACCCTCTGCCAAATTGGATTCAATTGAAACAGATGCTCTACGTATTTGATTAGTTAATCCAAATTTTTCTTCTTTAGGAAATGTTGAGCTTATTTTATACAAGTTAATAGTAAACGTATGTGCTTTTTGCCATACTTGTAGCTTTGTGAAGTCTTGCATATAACAGCATTTTTAAATAATTAACATTGTACAAATACAAAAACGAAATAAAATGATAGTTTGTTTTTCGTAAGAAAGCAAAAACTAATGACTAAAAACTAAAAACCAATTAACAAACAACACAAACCTTTCACGCTTCACTAACCCCCAACCGCACTCTGATAAACCTTTTCATTCGCCTTAACAGATTTAAAAAAGTCTACTACAGGGCGAGGATAATCCACTCCTAAATTGACGCCAAACTGTTTTTGTTCGTCTTTACTTAGCTTCCAAGGTTCTCGTACCTAATCCCCAGGGAGTGACTCTAATTCGGGCAACCAGTGTTTAATATATTTACCTTTGGGATCGTAATCTTTGGTTTGTTTGGGAATATTAAAATAGCGGAAACCACGAGCATCGTTGCCTACTCCTGCGGTATAGTTCCAGTTACCCCAATTGCTGCATACATCATAATCAATTAATAACGATTCAAACCATTCTGCACCCATACGCCAATCGATACCCAAGTTTTTTGTTAAGAAACTGGCTACGTTTTGTCTACCACGATTGGACATAAATCCTGTTGCTGCAAGTTCGCGCATATTGGCATCAATTAAAGGATAACCTGTCTTTCCTTCTCGCCAAAGATCGAATCTTTTCCAGTCTTGTTTCCAAGGAATATCAAATCCTTGCATTCCGCCAGCTTTGAATACTTCGTTGCCGTGTTTTGCCACAATGAAGCGGAAAAAGTCGCGCCAAATAAGTTCAAAGATGAGCCAGTAGGTAGAGTTGTTTTTAACTCTTTTAGCTTCGTATTCAATTACTTTGTCATTGATATATCGGGGAGAAATACAGCCCAATGCTAACCAAGGAGAAAATTTAGAGGAATAGTTTGCCCCTAACATTCCGTTGCGGGTTTCTTTATAGTTTCGCAGACAATCTTCTTGCCTAAAGTAATTTTCTAATCTTTTAATTGCTTCGCTTTCACCACCCTTAAATTGTAATACTGCCCTGTTATCTATCTCGGCAGCTTCTAAACCTAATTCCGCTACGGTGGGTATATCGCCTATTTCTATTTCTGGTAACGGTGGTAGCTTCTTGGGTGCGGGAATAGCCTGATTAATTTCAGATTTCTTTTCTACCTGCTTGCGGAAATTAGTATATAACTCTGGAACTTGCTTAATACCAAAGGGTAAATCTTCAGGTAAATATAACGTGGCTTCCCAATAGGTTGCAGTTTTAATATTCTTAGCTGATAAAGCCTTTTTAAGTTTCTTCTCAACTCGTTTTTCTTCGGAAGTTACTTCTTTACTAAAAGAAACTCGATCTACTTTTAACTGTTCAGCTAAAGTAGGAATTACTTCTTCAGGCAAACCGCGACGCACTACTAAGTTACTGCCTAATTTTTGCAGAGAGGAACGCAGATCGGCAACGCTTTCGATTAAAAACTGTGCCCGATAGCTACCTGTCTTGGGAAAGCCAAAGGATGTCTCCCCAAAAAGGAGATCGTCAAAACAGTATACAGGAATTATATCTGCACCTTGAGCTACAGCTTCATCAAGGGCTAAAAGATCGTGGACTCTTAAGTCATTACGATACCAAATTAAAATACGTTGCTTTGTCATGGAAAATATATCTATCTAAACGATCTGGTTCATAGGAAAGCTGTTGGAGATTGGCTTTACGGCACTACGATCCAAATCACATTCTTATTTATTTAAGATAACGAACTTTAAAAGCTAATAGTTTTGATGAAATGCTAGACTTCCTATTGATTACAAAAAAAGCGATTAAGTTTGCGCCTAGCTACGGATCGCCAAAACAGTATGTAGGAAGGTTAATTACAGATTTTTTACTAAGCAGCAGTAGCAATACTTGGCTTAGGCAATGGTTCGCCATCTGCTTGATAAGAAATAATTAATGACTCTATCACCTCTTTGCCATTGGCAACAGCCTCTTCATAAAAATTGCCATGAGTGCGCCATTGTTGACTAGGAAAATCAGGTAAAGATACCAAGAAGCAGTTATCTTCATTACTCCACTGAATGATCATTTAATATTCTAATTTATCCATTTTGTTGTTTACTTTTGACTGCTGAAATTGCCTTTTCTACCTCTTTTTCTAAATATTTGTTTATTAATAATGAAGTTGATCGCATCTTTTGATACAAGAGCGATCGCATTTTTAGCATTTGTTTATCTTATTAGTAATTGGTAAATTAAACTATGTCCGCCTCAGAATCGACAAGAACAATATTAATATAGTTAATTTTGGTATTTTCACCGCCAATAGCATCTATCGTCAGCTTGCCATCATTAACTTCTACAGTAGCTGTTTCCGAGGCAAACACTTCATTGTTAATAGATAAAATATTATTTTCTGAAGGAGTAGGTTCAAATCCAAAAATCAAAGATTCTCCTTCCACATTTATGGCGTGAGTGCTATCGAAGAAATCAGGATCGCCTACCCCTACGGTTACTTCGTATTCACCATTGGCGATGTCGTATTCCCAAGCAGCAGCAGTAGTTTCGGAGACATTGGAATAACCTAATCCTTCGGGATACTGCATGTGTATTAAAGAGTCTAACACTGGTTCTCTAAAAGATTCGCCAGTCTCATCTTCAAACAGAACATTGCGATCGCGCCCATTGGCAATTAGTTCTAAAGGTTCGGGGTTATCACTTCCCGCGCTTTCTTCAGTTACCCAACCGTATCCTTGTTCTTCATTATATGCTTCACCAATATCTTGAATAAATCCTGATGGCGAACTAACAGTGGGCGCACCAAAATTAATATTAATTCCTCCTTCAATGGGTTGAATTGTTGGCACAAGTCCACCATCATCTACGCTATCGGGAACTTCAATAGGCGTTACCTCTACAGGATTATCAACTATTTCTGAATCATTAGCAGAAGCAATTTCAACAAAGTTAAGCTTAGTATTTTCACCGCCAATGGCATCGATAGTTAGCTTGCCATCAGTAACTTCAACCACGGCAGATTCTACTTCAAACAAGTTATCTTCAGTAGGAACAAAGCCAGAGATCAAACTGTTACCTTCTACATTTACTACATGATATCTGATATCAAAGTAAGGCTCTCCTACACC